>JBILKT010000049.1:0-9590 GCA_044376545.1 Alphaproteobacteria bacterium | reverse complement strand
AAAGAGTTTTTTTGTAAAAAACCACCCCGCATCTTGTGTTCTTTTATGACACAGTCTATATAGAGACATCACACTATAAACCCACACTAGAAACTGGACCCAGCCTCCCACTGCGCAGGCGCTTGCGCGGCGAGTCGCTGGGGATTCCAACAGTGTATATATACTCAGAACGAATCCCCAGCGAAGGCTGGGGTCCAGAAAACAAACTCTTGGTGCTCAAACACGAGCAGGGTTTTACAAATCCTAAAGTGCACATAGCATAAGAGCAAAAGTTTCTGTAAATCCGAAAGATAAAACATGTTAGCCAACCGCCTGTCTCGTATTAAGCCCTCTCCCACGATTGCTGTAACCCAACGCGCCAAAGACCTGAAAGCCGCAGGGCGCGACATTATTGTGTTGGGGGCAGGGGAGCCTGATTTTGACACGCCCGATCATATCAAATGGGCGGCAAAACAGGCGATTGATGCGGGCGACACGAAATACACGGCTGTTGATGGCACGCCCGCTCTCAAGAAAGCCGCGTGTGCGAAGTTCAAGCGCGATAATAATCTTGAGTATACCCCTGAGCAAATAACCGTGGGTACTGGTGCAAAACAAATTATTTACAATGCGTTAATGGCAACGGTGAATGCAGGCGATGAGGTTATTATCCCCGCCCCCTATTGGGTGTCGTATCCCGATATGGTGGAGCTCGCCGAGGGGACGCCTGTTATCGTGCCGTGTACAGAGCAAAATTTTTTCAAGCTGCACCCAGCGGATTTAGAAAAAGCCATTACGCCAAAAACCAAATGGATTATCCTGAATAGCCCTAGCAACCCCACAGGGGCGGGCTATTCCTTTGCGGAAATGAAAGCCCTGACGGATGTGCTCGTGAAATACCCACAGGTGCATGTTCTCGCGGATGATATTTATGAATACATGGCGTACGATGACTATAAATTCGTCACGCCTGCCCAAGTTGAGCCAAAGCTCTATGACCGCACGCTTACCGTGAATGGGGTGTCAAAATCCTACGCAATGACAGGCTGGCGCATTGGTTTTGCAGGTGGCCCTGTTAAACTCATCAAAGCCATTGCGATTATTCAATCACAAAGCACCAGCAACCCCAGCTCTATCAGCCAAGCAGCCTCTGTGGAAGCCCTTAATGGCGACAAAGCGTTCTTAAAAACCTTCCGTGATTCGTTCCAAGCGCGGCGCAATCTGGTGGTAGATTTAATCAACAACATTGACGGTCTGTCTTGCCATAAACCTGAAGGCGCATTTTATGTGTATGCGTCTTGCGCGAATTTCATTGGTGCGACAACCCCGCAAGGCACGGTAATTACCTCGGACACAGATTTTGCCGCCTATTTGCTGGAGGCAGAGGGCGTGGCGGTGGTGCAAGGCGTGGCGTTTGGCTTAAGCCCGTATTTCCGTATTTCTTACGCCACCTCTGAAGCAGAGCTGATTGAGGCGTGTGCGCGGATTAAACGCGCCTGTGGCGCATTGCAACGGTCATCTGTAGCAGCCTCAGGACTTACGCAGTGCTCGTCTTTTTTGCGCTTTCATCGTTAAAAAATTGCTCAAAATGCTCATTTACCCTTAGTAAACTCCGCTTTTTCGCAATTTTTTGCCTTGAAATCATCAAAAAATCCTTCACCTGCGTAAGTCCTGAGCCTAACAGAGCCTATGATACAAGACAAACATGCTTCATCCAACAAAAGAAAAGGAAACGCTTTGTTCTATTGAATGGAATGTGTTGCCGTTGGCGGCGTGGGAAGAAAAATTTGCCCAAATTCGCCGCTCAAATATCTTGCAAAGCTATGATTACGCACGGGCAATCTGCCCGATACAACGACAGCGGGCACGGTGGGGGCTGATTCGCATCAATGGCAAGGAAGCAGGGCTGGTGCAAATCATTGAAGCGGGAGTCCTCAAGAATCTCATCCACATTGTTCAGCTTGACCGCGCCCCTTTATGGTTTGCAGGATATGGCTCTGAAGAACATCAACGGGCGTTTTTTGCGGCTTTTGCCACGCTCTTTCCAAGGCGTTTCTTGCGCGGATTCCGCATTCTACCAGAGCTATTCGACACAGAACGCAACCGTGATATCTTAGAAAGATTAGGGTATAAACGCTTGAGAAGACAAGGCTATGAGACCATTTGGCTTGATCTAGAAGAAAAAGACGCGGTGCTGCGGGGAAAACTCAAAACGAATTGGCGCAGGCGATTGCAGGTGGGGGAAAAAGCGGGTTTCGCCATAAAGTGGGATTGGACAGGCAAAGACCTTGCTTTTCTATTGCGTCAGCATGAACAGCATAAAGTGACGAAAGGCTTTCAAAGTGCCTCCTCTTCCCTCCTCCTTGCTTTAGCGAAATGGTTCATACCCCAACAAAAAATGCTAATAGGGACGGCAAGATTAGATGGCGAGCCTGTAGGGATTATGCTGTTTTTTCTGCATGGCACCACAGCCACCTACCAAACAGGCTGGGCTTCAGATATAGGCAAAAAACACGCCGCACATAATATTTTGTTGTGGCAGGCTTGCCAAGTGCTGCGGCAAGCGGGCATCAAAGACCTTGATCTAGGCGGGGTCAATGACGCAGGCGCGGCTGGTGTGAAAAAGTTTAAGGAAGGCATGGGCGGTGAATTGGTGCGCTATGTGGGGCAGTATTGTTAACGATGCTGAAATCGCAAAACTCATTCAAGAGCGTGTTGCCGCCCGTAAGCAACTCGATGAGGCAAAAATTATTGTGGATGATGCACCGACTGGGACGACGTGGCGGCGGGGGTAGGGGTTGCAAACACGCCCGCAAGAAATTTGTGAATCACGCTGGATGCAAGCGTTTGATAGGGCAATCCTTCCTGCATGGCATGTTTTTTCAACAGCGATAAATCCCGTTCGCTCAAGCGAATATTAATCCGCGCATCGCGCCGCATAAAGTCTTTTGCTGCTTGTTCTAGCGTAATCCTGTCGCTTGCAGCAGTCGGAGAAGGAATAAGCGTCCCGTTCTCGAAAGCCTCTAACAAAATTTTTTCTTCTTCTAATTCATCAATATCATTGAGCATACTCTACTCCTTCTTAGGTTTTACCGTAAAGTCACGCATAACTTTACGGCTTCTATAAACGGTACGTAACAGCAGATAGTCGTCAAATTCATCATAGGGCACCACACACAAATACCCTTCTATCTCAACAATCATCACCTTTTGTTTGGGATGCTTTTCTTGGTTATGATGAAGGTAGGTATCAACCAAGCCCCCATTATTCAAACTTTCAATAACCATTTTGAAAGAAAGCCCACGCTCTCGCAACAAACGCTCATTTTTGGCTTCATCATAGCGAAACTGCTTAAACATGATTTTACTATAGCCTAATAGGCACTATTTGTCAAATCACATCATTGAACATCATAACTGGCTCTGTAAAATCCTTGAAAAAGTTAACTTCTCGTAAAGGGCACCTCTAAAAACCCTTTTATCGGGATGAGTGGCTAGGAAAGACTTGCTGAGGAAACGTAAGCGTACAAAGGGTACGTGCGGCTTTTGAAGCGAGGCTTGACAACGCCAATCGCCCTAGAAAAGAGGTTTTTAGAACTGCCCTAAAGAATTGATAGTGCTGTAGGCGTAATGATAAAGTGCGCATCGTCACCCCGTCTTTATGACGGGGTCTGGTAAATAACGATTCCAGACCCCGTTATAAAAACGGGGTGACGTTTGGTGATGATAAAAGAATTACCAGACCCCGCACTTCCCCGAAGGTCTGCATGACCTTCAGGGTAGCGGGGTGACGGGCTTTTTTGTGGCAGCCTGCTAATATACCTTTTGCACATGAAGAATGTGCAACGTTTCGCTGGGGCGCCGCGCGGGCTTTACCGCTCGCAAGATTTATTTGCAGATCTTCAGGTGCGAGCGGTATACCAATCCGCTTAGTTATCCGAAGGATTTCTGGACCCAGCCTCCCGCTGCGCAAGCGCCTGCGCGGCGAGTCGCTGGGGATTTTCCTTGAGTGAGCAACCACCACGATCGAATCCCCAGCCCCCGCCTTCGCGAGGATAAACTCCAGCTGGTCCATTTTTTCTTTGGGTTTCAAAGATGGCCTGCCCTCGACATCGACGATATGACAAATACGCGCCTGTCATCACAAGAAGTGGCATCGTCACCATCTGCACCACGGGCAAACCAAACCGCCAGTGGTGCAGCGGCGAATAGACAAACGCCACGTTAAACATCGCCGATGTGATGTGCAGCGTACGACTAAAACGAATAATACGGCGATGCCAAGGCGACATAAAACGTAACATGGGCAGGACTTTATTGTGATTGTGCAGGCGCAGGACGAAGGCTACCAAACACCCCATCTGCCTCATCGTTAGGGCCAGCGGCAAAATAGAGCGCGTTTTTATCACCCAAACTTTCACCATTACCAAAGAGTAGACCCCAGACTTTATCAATCACAATCGGCTTGCCGTTTGCATCGCGCAAATAGTCTTTAAAGGTGCGGGTTTTCGCATCAAACGCCGCTATGGTGCCTTCGTTGGCATCCCCAAAATTGGCCACCAAGAGCGTGTTTGATAGCGCACCAAAATTATCTGGCGCAAAGGCAATCCCCCAAGGGGCGCTCAGCTTGCCATTATCATGCCAAACGGCCACCAACTTGCCCTCTTCAGTAAATTCCGCAACACGGCCAAAGCCAGATTTGCTGGTATCCTCTTCCCCTACAAATAATGCCCCTTTAACGCAGGTTTTTTTGGCAACCTCTTCAGGTGGGCAGCTTTGTGTTTTCGCATAGGTCACAAACAAACGGCCCTGCAAATTTTGAATGTTAAAGGGCGCGTATTCACCAGCATCAACGCGGCCATTCTTATTGTCATCAAAGGGTTGATCAAACGAAACAGAGAGGGGTTTAAATGTGGCATCAAAGACATGAATTTGTGGCTTTGCGCCAAAATCAGCAGCATATAGCCGCGTTTCAGCGGTATTGATAGCAAGCCCAAAGAATTGCGCTCCTTCCTTAGATAAATCGATCACAGTTTTTGCTTCTAAGGGACGCTCAACCGTACCATCTCCTTTTTTCTGTTCTGTCCAAGCAGAAATGAGGCCGCCATCAGACGCGAACAAGAACTTGGCAGGCGCCGTGATAGGCTTTGCACCCGTGACGTCTTGGGTGATCACAAAGCTAGAGGTGCTGCCCGAAAACACCACGCCTGTCGCAAAATTATCAGGCGTTCCAACAGGAAGCGTCACATGCGTCAAGTCATCAGTATGGAGCGTGCGGAGTTTGGGATCAGCTGACTGCTGCACATCCCCTACATACTCAAAACTCGTGTTGCCTCCCGTCACCCAGAAATGCCCCCCTGCACCAGCAGGGCGAATAGCAATGCCCCACGCATTGATTAATTTCTTATCAAGAACCGCTGCGCCGTATTTTTCTTTGTTGGCGACAAAATTGTTCTGCACATACTCATTTTTCGGCGCATCGGCCATCGCCACTGCCCCAAAGAGACAGAGCGCAATCGCGGTGGTTATCAGGGATATATTGCCTATCGCAGAACGCGTACGCGAGGTATTCATAAAGGCTCCTTGCTAGCTAAAAAAAGAAAATGCGAATCATTCGCAAATCATTCTTGATGCCTATCATGCGCATATCTTATACACAAGAAAAAAATTGCAAGTAATAATCAATCGTAACTACCCCCCGAGCATGCCTTCTTGTTAAAAGGCACGAGGCGCAGGCGCGAGGCGCGAGGCACGAGGCACGAGGAAAAGAAAGAGTATCAACCTTATCCCTAGCGCCTAACACCTCCTGCCTAACACCTCGTGCCTCGCGCCTCCTGCCTAACACCTCGCGCCTTGAAGAGTAGCTAAGGAGTTACTACTACTTTTCTATAGCAACAGTTTCTGGCGTTTTCCTCTCCTCTTCATATCGCGCAAAAAAAGTTTGCAGCGTTTGCGTTACTTTTTCCCATTGTTCGAGACTGTTACGGGTGATGGTGTATGTCAACAGGAGTGAATCTTTATAAACAACCTGCGCCGTACAGGTAGGATTTTTCAAAAAAGAAAGTGATTTTTCGCACTTAAACAGGGTAGGAATAGCCCCTTTTTTATAAAATACAACATAATCAAAAGCATTATTGCCTTTCGAGGCAAAAAAGGTTTTTCCTTCTCCTAGGGTTTTTTGTGGGGATGCTGCCATGTCTTCAAGTAGTAGGCGGGTTTTTTGTTTAATCTGTTCGATGTCGGGAAGGGCAGTTGCCTCTACCCAGACAACATCGTCCTGCCATTTGACAAGGTTCAACAGACTGTGGTGCGGCGTAACGGGATTGCCTGACTGCCATAACAACTCCATGGCGACACTGCGATAGTTGGGAAGAATATGTGGTTTGTTGAAAATAATATAGGCCGCTGGAATGCCAAAGTGCGTTCCACCGATTTCAAGGGCAATCGGTTTTTGATCCGTTTTTTCATACGCATCTGAAAAGGCCGCTGTAATCTTTCGCAGCAGATACGCATTTTCTTGACTGCCGAAAGCATAATACTCGATAGTCGTGAAGCCAATTTTTAAGCCTACCATCACCACCAAGAGCACGATGCATCCCATCAAGAATTTTAGCGCGAAACGAAGCCACGCGCGCTGTATCGCGCGCTGTATAATGGGGTTTTTTGGAGCCAACGATGTTTCTACGGTGTTGCTGTCCGCATTAAAATAGGCATCCCGACGATAACGTTCTGTGTTAAACATATTGTACTATTAATCAAAACTAGTTAAGACTTTCTTAATGCTTTTTGAGCATAATACCTTTTTCATCACAAGGGATGCGAACAATGACAAAATCTCTCTCTGTTTCAAAAGTTACGGCATATGCATTGAAAGTTCTTACCTTAGAACAGTTGGAGGAAGTCTCTGCACAGATGAACCAAATTCAAGTGGCTGCCGCTGCTATGGACCTGATGGAAATGGGGCAGTTGATTGAGCTTGCAACGCGCATCGCAGCAGAAGGCATTAAAGCCAAACAGATTGCCCTCAACATTAATGATGAACAAATAGACAATGGCGCACTGGATTATCAACTTGAAGGCGATACTGAATATTTGATGTTGATTGCCGAAAATATGGCCGACAGAGGCACGTTAGATTTCGAAAAAGACCCCAAATTCCACAGCGTGGGCGCGGTTATCACGGCTGCACAAATGGTGGCGGATGATATTGGCGGCGAAAAAGTGCAGCCTATTCTAGAGCGTGGTAAAAAACTGGCCGATATGCAACTTGGCTCAAAAGAACGCGCCGAAGAAACCAAAAGTTTCCTTGAAGATTTGTTCGGATTTTTGAAGTCATCTATTGCATAGAAATGTTGGCGCGGCTATTCTTGCGTCATGAATTTTGCAAATATCTTAACCGTTTCTCGCCTTGTTATGGTGCCCCTTGTGGCAATGCTGTTTTTTGTGCCATTTGATGATGCGCGCTGGGCAATTCTCACCATTTTTCTTATCGCCTCTGTCACTGATTTTTTCGATGGCTATGTAGCGCGGCAGTTTAACCAAGAATCCGCTTTCGGGCGGATGCTTGATCCCATTGCCGACAAACTGCTGGTCGCGACTACCCTTCTTCTCCTTATTAATGCTGGCTTTATCAATCCGTATGCTGCGATAGCAGCGGTGGTGATTATCTGCCGTGAAATTTTCATGTCGGGCTTGCGGGAATTCACAGCGGGGCAACAGATTGCTCTGCCCGTTACCATGCTTGCCAAAGGCAAAACCACGGCGCAATTTGCGGCACTGTTGTTGTTGTTACTCAGCTATGCCGAACAGGGGCAAAATACCTACCTGTATATTCTCGCGCAAATTTCGCTGATTGTTGCCGCGATTTTAACCGTGATAACCGCTGTTGATTATTGGCGTGCTGCCAAACATCAAGGAGCTTTTTAAATGGATTTTGTTGTTAACAACTACGCCCTCATTAAAGCCTTGCATTTGATTGCGGTGCTTTCATGGATGGCAGGGATATTCTACTTGCCGCGTCTTTATGCCTATCATGCAGGAGTGGAAAAAGGCTCTGCAACATCGGCGCTTTTTAAAGTCATGGAACGCCGTCTCTTAAAAATTATTATGAATCCTGCAATGATTGCCACCTTTTTGCTGGGAGGATTATTGCTGTCCATGCCTGATATCATGAAACAGGGGTGGGTTCACGTGAAGCTCCTGTTGGTATTGGGCATGGCGGGGCTGCATGGTTTTTTAGCTGTTTGCCGCAAGGATTTTGAAAACGATACCAACACCCGTTCGCCGAGATTTTATAAAATTCTCAATGAAGTCCCCACCGTGCTGATGATTGTGATTGTGTTATTGGCGGTTGTTAAACCCTTTTAGATAGGTTTTAGGTTTTAGGTTTCCACTGTTCGGTTTTAATACCAATCCGAAATCCCAAAACCGACCCTCCCCTCTCCCTTATGATGCTCCTCCTTGCGTATCTCCTCGGCACCATCCCTTTTGGTTTGCTCTTAAGCAAACTGGCAGGGTATGGCGATATTCGTAACGTTGGATCAGGGAATATTGGCGCAACCAACGTGTTGCGAACGGGCAATAAAAAACTTGCACTGTTGACGTTGCTGCTAGATGGCGCGAAAGGGGCTGCTGCTGTGCTCATTGTCCAGAATCTCTATCCTGAAAATTTCCCCTTTTCTGGCCTTGCAGGATTCTGTGCGTTGTTGGGGCACACGTTCCCTGTTTGGTTGAAATTCAAAGGCGGCAAAGGGGTGGCAACGGGCTTGGGAGTTTGGCTTGCGCTCAACCCCCCGTTGGGCATTATCGCGTGCATGATATGGGCAGGTGTGTTTTATAAAACGCGCTATTCCTCCCTGTCTGCGTTAACAGCATTCGCAGTACTGCCTTTGCTAGCGTTCGTAATGGCAGGCATACCAGAAGGCTTCTTGAGCAGTGCTATTAGCGGCTTGATTGTTTGGCGGCACAAGGACAATATCAAGCGGCTACTCACGCGCACAGAGCCCAAATTTGGAAAGAAACAATAGGCTCATCGCAGTGCAAGAAGTTGCGAGGCTGGAACTCAAGCGCCGCGCGGGCTTTACCGCTCGCAAGATTTCTTTGCAAATCTTCAGGGCACCTCTAAAAACCCTTTTATCGGGATGAGTGGCTAGGAAAGACTTGCTGAGGAAACGTAAGCGTACATAAGGGTACGTGCGGCTTCCGAGCATTGACTTGACAACGCCAATCGCCCGAGAAAAGAGGTTTTTAGAACTGCCCTTCAGATGCGAGAGGTATACCAGACCCCGTCATGAAGACGGGGTGACGTTCAGCGCCAAAGTCCGTCACCCCGTTTTTATAACGGGGTCTGATAATTCTTATATCCTCATAACCGTCACCCCGTCTTCATGACGGGGTTTAAAAGACTTCCATCGATGCAAATGTCACCCCGTTTTTATAACGGGGTCTGGATTTAAAACGCCTGCTGCGAACGTATCGTCTCCCCCTCACCCCAGCCCTCTCCCAATTTCCTTAAGGGCACCTCTAAAAACCCTTTTATCGGGATGAGTGGCTAGGAAAGACTTGCTGAGGAAACGTAAGCGTACATAAAGGTACGTGCGGCTTCCGAAGCG
>JBILKT010000208.1:0-3004 GCA_044376545.1 Alphaproteobacteria bacterium | reverse complement strand
GATCATGGCTTAAGCCCTCATGGTGATCGCCCATATATGTTTGCGTCTGATTCAACGGACTCACGATTAGGTACTTTATGTACTCTTCTTTTATATCGAGCATCTTGACCCCTTTTTCTTGTTTAGGCGGATTATAAGACAAAAACGCTCAATTGGCTAGTGTGCGCTGCGTAAGTCCTGTTGTTTTATGACCAATCAAAGTAGTAGTAGTAGACGGTCGCAGAATACGCCCATCAATTGGGGGAAATTTTATAATGCGGTCGGTTTCATAGCCTTGATAGGAGGAGGTTCGTGGTTTGCTTTCACTGCCGTGCAAGAGCAGCGCACCCAAAATACAATTACCAAATCCTGCTTGCAAATTCTTAGCAAATATACGCCTGAAGCGGCAGCACAAATGTTTGTGGATGGCATTCCTAACTATTTGAAATCTAAGACTTTAGTAGGCAACAGGGAGGGAATAAGACGCTCACAAATACCTCTAATGGTTCCTACCGCTCCGACTACAAATGTTGCTCAATGCGTTGCCGTAATTATCGCACAAAAGACCCGAGATACTAGCATAGATGATGGAAAACCGACTCTGATTGTAGGCAAGGAAGTAGCAACTAAGGTTATTAGTGACGCACAGGCTTCATACAAAAATATTGCTACTGAGCTTAATATAATGGAAAAAAAAAATCTCAAGATAACCTTGGTCAATCAACTTGTCATTACTCCACCGTCACACTCTTCGCTAAATTCCGTGGCTGGTCAACATCCGTGCCCTTCAGCACGGCGATGTGATAGGCAAGGAATTGCACAGGCAGGGTGTAAACAATTGGTGCGGTGAAATGATGCACGGGGGGCAGTTCAATGCTGGCAAATAGGTTGCTGCCTTCTGCTGCAAACGCGTCCAACCCCGCCTTGTCACTCAGGAGAATTACTTTGCCTTTGCGGGCGATAATTTCTTGAATGTTGCTCGCGGTTTTTTCGAACAAAGCATCTTTCGGCGCAAGGGCGACAATCGGCACGGCTTCATCAATCAGCGCGATAGAGCCGTGTTTCAGCTCTCCTGCCGCCAAGCCCTCGGCGTGAATATAGGATAGCTCTTTCAATTTTAGGGCGCCTTCTAACGCAATGGGGTATTGGCTCCCCCGCCCGATGAACAACACATCACGCGCATGGAGCATCTCTTGGGCAATGGCTAAAAAATCATCGCTGAGTTTCAGAACCGTGCTGCATTGCTCGGGTAGTTTTAGGAGAGCATCAGTAAAGAGAGCGGCATCAGCCGCACTGATTTTCTGCCGTTCCACCGCAAAGCGAATGGCAAGCACCGCGAGCACCAATAATTGTGTGGTAAAGGCTTTGGTGGAGGCAACGCCAATCTCAGGGCCTGCTAGCGTCACCAGCACGCTATCCGCCTCCCGCGCCATGGTGCTGCTGGGCACATTCACAATCGCCAGCGTTTTTTGTCCGTTTTCCTTGGTATAGCGAAGCGCTGCCAGTGTATCCGCTGTTTCCCCTGATTGTGAAACAAACACACACAGCGTCCGCGCACTTTCCACAAACGGGCGATAACGATATTCAGAGGCAATATCCACCCGTGTGCGGAGTCCCGCCACTTCTTCAAACCAATATTTCGCGACAACCCCTGCATGAAACGATGTACCACACGCAATAATCGAGACATCATCAAAATCATGGAGCGCAAACGGCATCGCAGGCAAACGCACCGTGTTATCAGCAGGGTGGAGAAAGGCTTGTAGCGTATCGCCCAACACGGTGGGTTGCTCATAAATTTCTTTTTGCATGTAGTGGCGGTGGTGACCCTTGCCAATCATTGCGCCTGTCAGCCCACTCAAGACAATTTCCCGCTGCACGGGGGTGTCCGTTGTGTCAAAAATTGTTACGCCATCATTGCGAATCATCACCCAATCATCTTCTTGCAGATAGCTAATGCGTTGCGTAAGCGGCGCAAGGGCAAGCGCGTCTGAGCCTAAATACATCGCGTTGTCGCCATAGCCCACCACCAGCGGGCTGCCGCGTCGTGCCCCCATCAGCACCTCTTCATGCCCTTTAAACAACACTGCCAAAGCAAACGCGCCATGCAGGCGTTTAATCGCGGCAGCCATTGCTTGTTGAGGGGGATGGCCGTTATTGAGGAAATCAGTCAGCAAGTGCGCGACAACTTCCGTGTCCGTCTCACTGGTGAAAACATGCCCCTTCGCAACCAATTCTGCCTTGAGGCTTGCGAAATTCTCAATAATGCCGTTGTGCACCACCGCCACTTTTTCGGTTGCATGAGGGTGGGCGTTGTTTTCACTCGGCACGCCATGGGTTGCCCAACGCGTATGCCCAATGCCGATTGTGCCACGCAACGGATGTGCAACCAGTAATTTTTCAAGGTTGGCGATTTTCCCCTCGGCACGCGCACGCGTAATCGCGCCGTTGTCGAGCGTTGCAATTCCCGCTGAATCATACCCCCGATACTCAAGGCGTTTCAAGGCCTCCACAATCAGCGGGGTGACGGGGGTTGCCTTAGAAATGATGCCGATGATGCCACACATAGAAAAATAGTTCTCTTTTCGAAAAGGTGTTTACTTTCTTTTAAGGGAGGATCTTTTACAAGGAAAGAGCTATGCTGTCTTTGAACACGAAAATTTTGATTGATCGTATTGTTGGCACGCCGATTGTGCACGTGCTGAACCTTGCCTCGCGTGTTTTGGGAAAGATATTGCGCCGTAATCACGCGTTTGGCGAGAGCGTGAAAACCATTATGGTGTGCAAGCTCTTAGGCTTAGGCGGAATTATTCAATCAACCCCCCTACTCCATGCCTTAAAAAAACAGTATCCCCACGCCAAAATTGTCTATGTGACCACCAGTGCAGGCAAAGGCACCTGCGAAGCTATCCCATTTATTGATGAGATTATTCTGCTTGATGATAAAACCCCTCTCATATTGCTGAAAACCGTGCTGCGGTTTATTGCCCAGTGTTGGAAACTCAACGTGGATGTATTTTTGAAT
>JBILKT010000207.1:0-3013 GCA_044376545.1 Alphaproteobacteria bacterium | reverse complement strand
AGGCAGACCATCCATCAGGCGCAAAATCTCCACAAAATCTTCGGTGTGGAGCGGCAATAGCGCGTCAATTGCTTGCTTGCGTTGTGCATCACTTTCCGCCACAATCATCGCCTGCATATGGAACAACCGCTCTTTTTCAAAGAACATATGTTCGGTACGCGCCAAGCCAATCCCTTCTGCGCCTTGCGTGAGGGCAGTTTTTATATCATGCGCTGTTTCTGCATTGGTACGCACCGCCAATTTTTTGAATTGATTCGCCCAATCAAGAATGTGCTGCAATTCAGCGGGCATTTCTGACTGTTTCACGGGCACCGCCCCTGCAAACACCGCGCCCGTGTGCCCATCAATGGTGATGAGGTCATTCTCGCCAAACACTTGATTGCCGACCTTTAGCGTTTTAGCGTTCGTATCAACACCAATTTTACTTGCGCCCGTCACACAGGGCACACCCATGCCGCGTGCTACCACCGCTGCATGGCTGGTCATGCCCCCATGCACAGTCAAAATACCGCGTGCTGCCTGCATCCCCATAATATCATCGGGGCAGGTTTCATGACGCACGAGAATAACGTCATGTCCTGCATTTGCCCGCAATACGGCTTCTTCTGCCGTAAAAGCAAGTTTGCCAATCACCGCACCGGGACTCGCTGGCAAGCCTTTCGCCATCGGCTCGCCTTTGAAAGCAGGGTCAATGGAGGGGTGCAACAGCTGGTCAATGCTGGCAGGATTCACGTTGAGCACCGCTTGTTCTCTAGAGATTAGCCCCTCGCCAACCATTTCGGACGCGATGCGAATGGCTGCCTTTGCCGACCGCTTGCCGCCGCGTGTTTGCAGCAACCATAATTTATTGCGTTCCACTGTAAATTCAATGTCCTGCATGTCCTTATAGTGCCCTTCAAGGAGCGTCTTAATCCGCACCAATTCCGCATGCGCCTCTGGCATCACCACCGCAAATTGCTCGAGGGTTTCAGGCGTTCTAATCCCCGCTACCACATCTTCCCCTTGCGCGTTCAGCAAAAACTCCCCAAACATCACGTTTTCCCCTGTGGAGGGATTGCGGGTAAAAGTCACGCCCGTTGCTGAATCATCACCTAAGTTCCCGAACACCATCGCCTGAATAACAACGCCTGTACCGAGGCTCTCAGAAATACCATTGAGTTTGCGATAAAACACCGCGCGTTCGTTGTGCCAACTGCGGAACACAGCGGTAACCGCGCTTTTCAGCTGCTCGTGCACATCTTGGGGGAAGTCGTGCCCTGTGTGTTGTTTGATGAGGGCTTTATATTGAACAATAACGTGGCTCCAGTCTTCGGCCGTCAACGCCGTATCTAGCGCCACATCTTTCGCTTCTTTATATTTTTCCAAAAGGTGCGAAAATTCCGCCCCGTCCACTTCCATCACCACATTGCCATACATCTGAATCAGGCGGCGGTAGCTATCATAAGCAAAGCGGGGGTTGCCCGTTTGTTTTGCCATCACCTCAACGGTTTTATCGTTCAAACCCACGTTCAAAATCGTGTCCATCATCCCCGGCATAGAGACAGGCGCACCCGACCGCACCGATACCAGCAAGGGATTCTCCGTGCCGCCAAAATTCTTACCCAAGGTTTTTTCTAATTGTGCGAGGGCAATATTCCACTCTGTCAGCAATGCTTGTGGTAACTGCTGTCCCTGCTCATAAAACGCATGACAGGCTACAGTCGAAATAATAAACCCAGGGGGCACAGGCAACCCAAGGCTCATCATCCCTGCCAAATTAAAACCCTTGCCGCCGAGAATATTGCGGGTTGGCTCAACGGTGTTCACAATACCGACGCTGCCAAATTGATAAATATAGCTTGGTATCGTCGTGGAAACGGGTGCTTTTAATGCGTCTGGCATAGTTAAAATCCTTGAAAAACTATTTCTTTGGGAACGGCTTGCGCGTAAAATTATGATGCGCCTCAATTAGACGGCTCGTGCCTGTAAGAGAGCGCATCACAATCGAATGCGTCATCATGCCATTATCCGTGCGGCGCACCCCGCGCAATAACGGCCCATCAGTCACACCCGTTGCCGCAAACATAATATCGTCACCATGCGCCAAATCATGATGCGTGTATACCCGATTACAATCGGTAATACCTTGGTTCGTTGCGCGTTTTTTCTCATCATCATTGCGAAACAGCAACCGCCCCTGCATTTGCCCGCCAATGCATGATAACGCTGCAGCGGCCAACACGCCTTCAGGCGCACCGCCACTGCCCATATACAGGTCAACACCGCTGTTTGGCTGCGCTGTTGCAATCACCGCGCTCACATCCCCATCTTGAATGAGCATAATGCGGCTACCTACCTCGCGCACTTTTGCAATAATTTCTGCATGACGCGGACGGTTGAGGATACACACCACCAGCTCTTCCACACGCACTTTTTTAGCCTTAGCAAGATTGCGCAAATTTTCTGCAGGGGACGCATCAATCATCACCAAATCATCAGGCAGCCCCCCACCCACGGCAATTTTATCCATATACACATCAGGAGCCGCCAAAAAGCCACCTTTGGTAGTCATGGCAATCACGGTCATCGCGTTATAGCCACCCTGTGCGGTAATTGTTGTGCCTTCTAGGGGGTCAAGGGCAATATCCAGCTCAGGGCCCTTGCCGGTGCCAACGTGCTCACCAATATAGAGCATGGGTGCCTCATCCCGTTCGCCCTCGCCAATCACCACCGTGCCTCGAATATCAAGGCCATTCAAGGCCGTCCGCATTGCATCCACAGCCGCTTGATCCGCCGCTTTTTCATCACCTCTCCCCATCCAACGGGTTGATGCTAGCGCTGCCCACTCTGTCACGCGTACGGTTTCAAGTGCTAAGTTTCTGTCCATAATAATCCTTCGCCTGTGTAAGTCCTTACTCTAAGAGCTTGTCCCGAAACTAACGCATGAGGAGAAAATTGAGATTTTTAGGCGAAAAAAGCTCCCAAAATAGCGGGATATACTGGAGTATTTGCCCTATTTTGGGCGCTTTTTGCA
>JBILKT010000206.1:0-3019 GCA_044376545.1 Alphaproteobacteria bacterium | reverse complement strand
TATGGAATTGTTGGTAACGATTGATGCACTACGGCGTGGCTCTGCACGGCGCATTACGGCCGTTATTCCCTATTTTGGCTATGCACGTCAAGACCGAAAATCTAGCCCGCGTTCACCTATTTCCGCAAAATTGGTGGCAAACCTTATCACTGTTGCAGGCGCAAATCGGGTGCTTACCCTTGATCTGCACGCGGGACAAATTCAAGGTTTTTTTGATATCCCCACCGATAATCTTTATAGCTCCCCTGTCTTTAGCAAAGCGATTGAAGAAAATTATCAGGGCAAAGAACTGGTGATTGTCTCCCCTGATGTGGGCGGCGTGGTTCGGGCGCGGGCGCTCGCGAAACGGCTGAATGCTGACCTTGCGATTATCGATAAACGACGTGAAAAAGCAGGCGTTTCCGAAGTCATGAATATCATCGGGGATGTCACGGGTAGACATTGTATTTTGGTGGACGATATTGTGGATTCTGCAGGCACGCTGTGCAATGCAGCTATTGCGTTAACGGACGCGGGTGCTGCCCATACCGCAGCCTACATCACACATGGCGTCTTCTCGGGCGAAGCCGTTCATCGCATCAATGCATCGCCGTTAGAAAAAGTCGTGACAACGGACAGTATTTCGGCTACAAGTGCCGTCCGCGATTCAAAAAAGATTCAGCATCTCACCATTGCGCCCCTCATGGCAGAAGCAATGCTGCGGGTTGCAGAAGAACGATCCGTTTCAAGTTTATTCGATTAAAGGTACTATTATGGCAACCGTTGCAACTCTCGAAGCCACTCTTAAGGTGGAAAATGGAACAGGCTCCAGCCGCGCACTCCGTCGCACAGGCAAAATTCCAGCGGTTATTTATGGCGGTGACGAACAGCCACAAACCATTGCTGTTGACCCGCGTGATATTCTTAAAGGTCTGAACCAAAAAGGCTTTTACGCGAGCATTGTTGACATTATTATCGATGGCAAAAAAAGCCACGTTATCCCAAAGGCTGTGCAGTTTCACCCTATATCAGACGCGCCTATTCACGTTGACTTCCTGCGCGTAACAGACTCTTCAACCATCACCGTGAGCGTGCCCATTCACTTCCTTAACCAAGACAAGTGCAAGGGTGTTAAGGCAGGCGGTATTCTTAATATCGTACGCCACTCTGTTGAAGTTATCGCGCCTGCAGCCCGTATTCCAGCCATCTTTGAAATTGACTTGCTGGAATATGAAATTGCTGATTCTATCAAGGCGAGTGTTATCGCGTTGCCTGCGGATGTGAAATTCACTATTTCTGACAGAGACTTCACCATCGCCACCATCGTGCCACCAAAAGATGATGCAGCCGCTGACAAGGCTGATGCGGATGCCGCAGCGGCGGCTTCCGCTGCTTCCACGGCGGCAAGTGAAGCGGCTAAAGGCAAGAAATAGGATTTTTTCTGCGCCCTTCAACGCTTGCCTCTCTATGCATCTTCTCATCGGTCTTGGCAACCCCACTGCGCAATATGTCACCCATCGGCACAACATCGGGGCAATGTTGCTTGCACAGATTGCAGAGAAATACTGTTTTCCCCGTTGGCAAAATAAATTTAAAGGCCTGTGGAGTGTGGGCACGATTGACGATATCCCCATAGGTCTTTTATTTCCGCAAACATATATGAATCTTTCGGGAGAATCTGCGCTGGCCGCTGCGCAGTTTTTTAAAGTGCCTACCGAAAATATCTGGGTGCTGCATGACGACCTCGATGTGCCCTTGGGAAAAATCAAAATAAAACAGGGGGGCGGACACGGCGGACACAATGGACTCCGTAGCATTGATGCCCTGGTGGGGCAGAATTATCATCGCCTCCGCCTCGGCATCAGCCATCCGGGGCACAAAGATTTAGTGACGCCGCATGTGCTCTCCCCGTTCCACAAGGACGAATGGGAAACGGTGGAGCGGGTGTTGAGCGGGGTGACAGAAAATATGTCGCTCCTGCTTACAGGAAAGACGGGAACGTTTTTGGGGAAGCAGTGCTATAACCCTCAAACCTGAAGAAGTTGCGATTGTTTCGCACAAATGCCGCCTCTCTTCCTGAAATATGCGGGGATTATGCGGGGATGCAGCACCCTACACCAACCCCTTTTCGGTAGAGGACATTATTGCAGATATCGGGGGACGGGGCGTTACGGGAAACATTGCGAACGGCAGGATTGCAGCAAGCACGGCGTTTTATACCAATCCACTTAAGGGCACCTCTAAAAACCCTTTTATCGGGATGAGTGGCTAAGGAGCGACACAAAAATATGGGGGTTGTCTCTTTGAAGGACACCTCTATACCCGTTGCACATGAAGAATGCGTAACGTTTCGCTGGGGCGCCGCGCGGGCTTTACCGCTCACAAGATTTTTTTGACAATCTTCAGGTGCGAGCGGTATACACTTTGTGTACGATTTTCCCCCTGCCCTAGGGTTACTCCATGACTTTTGATTCTTCTCTACACACTCCTACGCTTACGTTTAAAGATGCGCAACGCGTTATGAAGCGCCGCTACCTCTTGTTTGTGGGGATTGTGTTGTTGGCGTTGCTGTTTGGTGCCTGTTATGTGCGTGGCACAGAAAGAATCTACCGCGTGCAGATGACACTCATGCCAAACGCGCAATACGCTTTTTCCACTTTAAAAGGCGTGACAAATCAAGTGCCGCAACTCACGCCCCTAGGGAGGCTTTTATATTACATGCAGGCACAAGATTTCATCGCCTCCCTTCGAGAAGATGCTGAGCTGATGCACTTACTGCCAAGCGCACCGCCGCCACACCGCACTTTTTTGCACAATCTTCTGCATCTTCCCATGCCCACAGCGGCAGAGCAGCGCGCGCTGGCATTAACGCAATTTATCAAGAGAATACGGTTGATTGCCGATCCTCTTTATCAAGGGTATTTTTTGCAGATTGAGGATAGCAATCCTGCACAGGCGCGAAAAATATTAGAATTATTGTATAATCGCGTTGAGCAATATTTTGGCGCACAAATGGCTGCGGAAAACAACAGGCAGAATA
>JBILKT010000205.1:0-3028 GCA_044376545.1 Alphaproteobacteria bacterium | reverse complement strand
CCGCTTCGCTTGCTCCGCAATCTTAACGTCACGTTCATCCATGCCTTCATCTCTACTCTAAAAAATATCCTTTGTATAGGGGGGCTGGGGTGTTACAACTCTTCTCCCCCATTATCGTTTTGACCTTAAAGAATGTGCAACGCTTCGCTGGGGCGTCCCACTGGCTGGCGCGCCTTGCCTTGCAGAAGCTGTTTCATACAAAAAATCATCGCCAGTTTAATTGTCAACAGAGCCTAGTTCTTCAAGTCGCAAGATTCCCTCAACACGCCCCGTTTTGCCATCAACGCTGTAGGTTTTATTGACCAGCGTGGAAATACCCGTTTGCAAGTTCACCGTTGCTTCAGAGCCTTTCAAAATGCTGCCCGCACGACGAATTTCCACGTTTCCTTTTAGGATGGCAATGCCTTTTGTCTGAAAATACTGCCCTGTGTCCGCCGTGGCTTGTTCTTGCGGGGTGACAATCACCACGTGCCCTTTGGCTTCCATCCGCTCAACCGTAAGGTTGCTGCTCCCCTTACGCGCATTCATAAGATATACGGTAAGAACATCTGCTTTAAGGGTGTTTCCATCACTTTCCACCACCGCGCCGCCGCTTGCCACAACACGCTTTTGTGCAACCCAATATTCCACTTTTTCGCGTGCCACTAACGTTTGTTTTTCCGTCTTGAGGACAATTTTTTCACCCTCTAAAATAGCATAGCTTTTTTGCACAAAATATTCTGCTTTGTCGGCTGCTGCTTGTTCGGTGGGGGTGGAAGCGCGCACATCGCCCACGGCATACAAGCGTTTTATTTTAGGCTTTTTGCTGCTGGCATTGTCATATTCTGCGCCAATTTCTGTAGCACTCAAGCGCAAATCGCCTTTTTTTGCGGTTGCGCCGCCCTTGGCGAGATACCGTTGGGTGTCGCGTTGCCATTCAACGCCTTTTTGTGCGTTAAGCTCTAAGGCTTTTTCAGTGTTTGGCACAGATTTTTTTGGCGCAGCATGACCTGTTGTCGCCAATGCCATTAAAAAAATACCAAGGAGAAGCGTTTTTTTCATAGCTTGCCATAATAGGGGGCAATTCTCTTGCACACAAAGGTTTATTTCCGCGCTCTGTTAGAGCTTGTCCCGAAACTAACGCATGAGGAGAAAATCGAGATTTTTGTGCAGCGAGCAGGGAAAAAGCATCGCTTTTTCACGCGCAAGCCAATGAACCTTGCTAAACACAAGCCCGAAGCAGGCACAGCTTCGCGCTTCAGCAACGATATCGTCTCTGGTCTGTCAAGGACGAATACAGATGTCCGATTAGTTAGCGGATGAAATGTCCGATGCATGTTGCCTAAAAAAGGGGGGGCAAGCGCCAAAATTTCTTTTTCCTCCACAAAACCGAAAAATCTGCTATAGGGAGCGCGAGAAAACTTTATTAAGAGGTAATTACCCACCTAGCATGCCTTCTTGTTAAAAGGCACGAGGCACGAGGCACAAGGAAAAAGAAGGGACTATTTTAATACTCTTTCTTTTCCTAGTGCCTCGTGCCTTGAAGCGTAGCTAGGGAGTTACATTAAGAGTTATAAGAGAAAGAGTAAAACATGACCACACCCCTCAAAATTGCCCCCCTTAAAATTGGTGTTACAGGCGCAAGCGGGCGCATGGGCAGAATTATTATCACCGAAATTATGCGCAGCAATACGCTGGTGTTGTCGGGGGCAACGGTGGGTGAGAATGATCCCAATATCGGGATGGATGTGGGCGAGATTTGCGGCCTGAAGCGGGTTGGGAAAATCTTGAAGCATAACCCTGTGGATATGTTTGAAAGCGCGGATGTGATTATTGATTTCACTACGCCTGCCGCGTCTTTAGAGCATTGCCTGCTCGCCAATCGCTATAAAAAGCCACTGGTTATTGGCACGACGGGCTTTAATGACAAGCAAAAAGAGATGCTGCACCAACACGGGCAGAACATTCCTATCGTTGGTTCACCTAATATGAGTTTGGGCGTTAATCTGCTGCTCGCGGTAACAGAATATGTGGCAGGATTGTTGGACGATGAGTTCGATATTGAAATCACCGAAATGCACCACCGCCACAAGGTTGACTCTCCCTCAGGAACGGCGTTGGCATTAGGGCGGGCGGCAGCAAAAGGGCGCAAAGTTACCTTAGAGGATAAAGCGGTGTATGACAGAGCAGGCAAGCGGGAGCAGGGGCAAATCGGCTTTGCTGTGGCGCGGGGCGGCGATGTAGTAGGGGATCACACGGTGATGTTCTGCGCTGATGGCGAACGCCTTGAAATTACCCATAAAGCCAGCAGTCGGCAAATTTTTGCACGGGGGGCGGTGAAAGCAGCAGAATGGCTGCACGGCAAGCCTGCAGGGCTATATAGCATGAAGGATGTGCTGAATTTGCGGCTGGGGAGTTAATTCTTACGAGAGTGATGTTGTTTGTAAGTGATAAATGTCACTTTAGTATTTGACATTATCTAAAACTGTTGTATAGTCCTTGTATATTGTATAAAATTTATAGGATTATGTGGTATGGCGCAGTTAGCGGAAGTATTGACCGAAGCAGAGCAAGAACTGCTGGCACAGAAGAAAAACCAAGCTGGTAAACAGGCGTATAACTCGACTGCTTTTGGTTTAGATAAATTCAAATCCCATGCTATCACGACTGGGGCTGTTACTCTTTCCGTTATGACTGCTGCTATGCCTCCCGTAGCACTAGTACTCGCAGGTATTGCGGTTGCGCGTCTTTTGTCGACTAATCAACAGGCAAAGCAGGCTGCTAAAGCAGCGCAAGAACAAGCCCAACAAATATTTGTTGGAAATACAAGGGACGCGCTTGCGATAAGACGTGAGCAACTTGCTGTTGAAAAACAAGAACTTGAACGTAGAATACTGGAACAACAGCTTGCAAATGGAGTTTCTTCACGGGCTGCTCAAAATCAAAATCAACCACGTCATGGTGTTCCCACGCCAAGTAAGCCACAAACTGAATCATTCGCGCATGTTATTATCCCTGCAAATTCTAATTCTGCAGAAAAACAACAGGC
>JBILKT010000204.1:0-3045 GCA_044376545.1 Alphaproteobacteria bacterium | reverse complement strand
CCCTAAACAAAGAAATGTCACCAAAAATGATAAGCGAAAATGTTGCACAGTGTCTTCTCCTTAGTATTGCGTGTGATTTTTATCACATTTTTTCAAAAGTACCACTGATGCAAATAAAACACAAGACATTTTATGCTTATTTAGGCTCTGTTGATAATTAAATGGGGGCAGCGGCTGCAAGATTTTTTGTTTGAGGAGCACAGGAAAAATCAAGGGAATACAGATGTATTTTCGATTTTTCCTGTGTTCCTCAAGCTGAAAAGATGCAGCCCTTTTAGGTTGTTGTGATAGCACTTTTTTAAGAGACTTTCTGGCTTTGAAAAGACTTCAGTCTGTCCTGCAGCAGAAAATCTCTTAAAAAATCACTCTGACAACAACGATGCCCTCATTTAGTTGTCAACAGAGCCTCATAGTAACGATTTGTTAACACTTCACCGATAGCCTTTCCATCAGTTAATAACAAGAAATAGTAACAACACTGTGCGTCTAAAATCTTTCACTGCCCCCACCATGACTGCCGCCATGAAAATGGTGCGCGATGCCTTGGGCGACGATGCCGTGATTATGGCCACCAATACCGACAAAACAAAAGGCATTGTCACCGTCACTGCGGCTATTGATACAGATATCTTACCAGAAGTCTCAAAACAGCCCTCCCCTCCTCTCACCACCACTTTTACGCCAAAAACGTCTTTGTCTTTCACAAAAGAAGATACGATGATCGCGGTGGATGTTATCGCCCAAACCTTAGAAGCACATGGCTGCCCCCGTCGTTTAGCGAATAAAATCCTACGGCAAGTCGATGACGGGGAGTATGACACGCCCGAACAAGCGCTCTCCGAAGCATTGAACGCGATATTCACTTTTAAATCTGCCCTAGAAGACAAACGTACGCCCATTTTGCTACTGGGCGCTCCTGCGGCAGGCAAAACTGTTACCACAGCAAAACTTGCCGCAAACACGGTGTTGGCTGGGGAGAAAGTTGCTGTTATCACCTCCGACGTGGTCAAAGCAGGGGGCGTGGAACAACTCCAACTCCTCACCAAAATTCTTAAAATTTCTCTCCATGCTGTTGAAGATGGTGAATCTTTTAAAACCGCTATGAATCACATCCCCCATGACGCACGGGTAATTATTGACACAGGGGGGATTAACCCCTTTATAAAAAATGAAATCAGTGCGTTGCAAGATATTATTCAAGCAGAATTTCTGCAAAAAGTACTGGTTTTGCCCGCAGGCACAGACACCATGGAAGCACAAGAGCTTGCCGCTGCCTACGCAGCCACTTTAAAACCCACCCTCCTCCTTGTGACCCGCCTTGATTTAGCCTATCGTTTAGGCGCAATTCTTGTCGCTGCAGACGTTGGCAATCTCAGCATCGGAGAAATTGGCATTTCTGACAATATTGCAAAAGGATTGAAGCGACTCACCCCCGATCTTCTCGCCAAATTGCTGTTAATGGATGCGCGTAAACCCAAAATAAATCTTTTTGCTTAAGGATAAGCACCATGTCTGATGAAATTGAAAACATGATTGTTGCGGCAACACCCCAACCCCGCAACCCCAAGCTGATTGCTGTCGCAAGCGGCAAGGGTGGCGTGGGAAAAACGTGGTGTTCCATTGGCTTAAGCAATGGTCTTGCTCTATCAGGTAAACGTGTTTTGTTATTTGATGGTGATTTAGGCCTCGCAAATGTGGACATTCAATTAGGGCTTATGCCCGAACATGATTTAGGACACGTTATGCTCGGCGACATACCGCTGAAACAAGCGCGCATCCCCTATCTTGATGGTGGATTTGACATTATTGCTGGCAGATCGGGGTCTGCTTCTTTGTCAACCCTGCCCGCTAGCCGCCTTGCTTGGCTCAGAGAACAAATTAATATTATATCACAAGAGTATGATTATGTTATTCTTGACCTAGGAGCGGGGATTGAACGCACTGTGCGGGCATTGGCTGCGCAAGCAGGCACCTGTGTTGTTATTGTAACACCTGACCCTACATCTTTAACAGACTCATATGCCTATATAAAAACCATCCATAACAAACCCCCGTATCCCGATACACGCATTCTTGTCAACTTAGCAGAAAGCAAGATTGAGGGCGACAAGACCTATAAAACGCTACAAAAAGCATGCTATAACTTCTTGAAATTAAATCCTTCTTTACTGGGGATTGTGCGCCGTGACAAAAAAGTTGTGGATGGCATTCGTGCACAACAACCCATCTTGAATTTCTCACCCAAATGCGATGCGGCACTGGATATTAAAAGCGCGGCGGCATTGTTGGCGTAAGAGCTTGTCCCGAAACTAACGTACGAGGAGAAAGTTGAGATTTTTGCGCGAAAAATCACTCCAAAATAGCGGGGTATACTGGAGTATTTTCGCTATTTTGGAGTGATTTTGCAGCCAAAAAGATCAATTTTAAACTTGCACGTTAGTTTCGGGACAAGCTCTAAGGGAAGGGTTTGGGGTTTTGTTTTGTGATGTTACATGATATTGGTAACTACCTAGCTACTCTTCAAGGGACGAGGCGCTAGGCACTAGATAGTCCCTTCTTTTTCCTTATCCCTAGGCTCTGTTGACAATTAAACACGAGAGATTTGCTAGGATTTTTGTGTTTTGGCAAGGAAAAAGGCGCATGTCGCTATGTCGATAGCGACAAGACTTTTGACACAGCCAAAGCAGAAAAAGACAGCAAAGGTCTCGTGGGGCGATTCTTTGGCGTGCTTTTCTGCCTTTGCCTTGCAGAAGCTGTTTCATACAAAAAATCATCGCCAGTTTAATTGTCAACAGAGCCTAGTGCCTAGCACCTAGTGCCGCGTCCCTTGAGGATCAGAAGATGACTGTAGCTAGGGAGTTACTGATATTGCTTGCTTACCCCTTACCCCCTCTACCCCTTACCCCCTAACCCGCATGGTCCTTCTTCCCTACAAAGGCATTCTCCCGACCCTCGGCAACAATGTCTATATTGCCCCGAATGCCGCTGTCGTGGGCGACATTCATATTGGTGACAATAGCAACATCTGGTTCAACGTAAGCATGC
>JBILKT010000203.1:0-3053 GCA_044376545.1 Alphaproteobacteria bacterium | reverse complement strand
CACCTCAAGGAAAAAATTACCCTCCACCGGGGGTTGAAAATACACCGCAAGAAAAACGCCATCTGCTTCCTGTTAAATACTCTCTAGCAGCCCCCCTTTTTTTCCATTATGCCCATTTTATCAACAAAAACAAAGTCTGCTAGCGGTTGTCGCTTGCGGGCTTTTTTTATGTCAAAAAACGAAGGAGAGTGTATCATGCCAAATTTAGTAACTAATCAAACAAGCGATACCACGAGCACTGTATTGGACTGGCACGGTGGCATTGGGACATTTTTTGCTCAGGGCACGTTTGGCACGGCAACAGTGAGTTTAGAGACCAGCTTTGACGGGGGCACAACATGGATTGCGGTGGAAAATAGCAGCTTTACCACCACTAAAGCCACTAACTTTCAGCTTGGTAATGCAAAAATTCGCGTGCGTGTGGCGGGCAGTGGCGGGGGCACAAGTGTAACAGCAGGGGTATAGAGAGGGATATGGGAGCTCATCGCAAATTTTCCCGTTGCGATGAGCACAATGAAAAAAAGGCGGAAAAAACTTCCCCGCCTTTCTTCGTTGTTCTTTTAAGCAAGCAATAGGCTAGTATGTGCCGGTGCTTGTGCTTGTGCTGGTTGCTGTTGTTGTTTTGTTGTCATCGGTTGCGGCGGCAATCCCAGCCCCCACAGCAACGGCTGCTGCTGCACCCGCTGCAATCGCGCCTGCACTGAGACCACCTGCTGCGGCTGCAATACCGCCAGTGCCAGCTGCAACGCCGCCCGCACCTGCTGTACCAGCAGCTGTTGTGCCGCCTGCAGCGCCAGCGCCGCTTGTTCCAGCGCCCGTAGAACCAGCTTCAGCACCAACAGGTGCAGCATAGCTCGCGATAGGGGTAATCATCAACGCCACAGCAGCGGTTAATGTTAGTAATTTTGTTGCGATTTTCATGGTATTTCTCCGTTATTGTTAGAGCGTGAAGGATAGCACACTGCAAAATTCACACGCCAACCCTTACTAGCATGTTTCCGCAAAGCACCAAACTATTTATTTGTGTGTTTAAGAACACGGACTATGCCTGTTGCACATGAAAAATGTGCAACGTTTCGCGCAAGCGCCGCGCGGGCTTTACCGCTCGCAAGGTGTTTGTGCAAATCTTGAGGTGCGAGCGGTATATCATATTACACACCAGCATACAGCGCATTCGTCTGCAAATAACTGCGTAAAATTGTGTGAAATTCTGGTTCCTGTAGCAAAAAAGCATCATGTCCGCGTTGTGTTTCTATCTCCACAAAACTGACGTTGGCCGCTACAGCATTCAATGCCCTTACTATTGCTTTGTGTTCAGACGTGGGAAACAGCCAATCACTTGACAGCGAGATAATACAATAACGCGGTTTGTTGCTAAAAGCTTGGGCTAGGTTTCCGCCATAATCTGCTGAGAGATCAAAATAATCGACCGCCCGTGTTAAATAGAGGTAAGAGTTTGCATCAAATCTATCCACGAACGTCATGCCCTGATGACGCAGATAACTTTCCACTTGAAAATCTGCTTCAAACCCGTAGGAAATTTTCTCGCGATTTTGTAATTTGCGCCCGAATTTCTCATGGAGTGAGCTTTCGGAAAGATAGGTGATGTGCGCTGCCATCCGCGCGACGGCAAGCCCCCGATGCGGCGTTGCTTGTTTGGCTAGATACGCACCGTTATGCCAGTCTAAATCGGCAATAATGGCTTGTCTACCCACTTCATGGAACGCGATATTTTGGGCGGTATGCCGATACGAACAGGCAATCGCTACCACGCTCTGCATTTTATCAGGGTAGGCTGCTGCCCATTGCAATGCTTGCATCCCGCCCATGGAGGCGCCGACTACGGCAAACAATTTCTCGATCCCTAAATGCTTCCTAATGAGCCATTCTTGGGCGCGTACCATATCACCGATGGTGACGGTGGGGAAATCTGTGCCGTAGGGTTCGCCTGTTTCTGGGTTTGTGTCTCTAGGGCCTGTTGAGCCACAACAACCGCCCAGCACATTACTGCAAATGACAAAATACCTGTCTGTGTCGATGGGTTTTCCAGAACCAATCGCCAGATGCCACCATCCCGTTTTGCCTGTAATCGGGTTGGAGCTTGCCGCATATTGATCACCCGTTAAGGCATGACATACCAAAATTGCATTGGATTTATCCGCATTCAGCGTACCGTACGTTTCGTAGGCAATCGTCACGCCTGCAAGCAATGCGCCGCTATCCAGCGGCAAGGGATCTTCGAGATGATACCGAGGACCGGGAAAATCAGCAGAGGCGAGCAGGGTGGGGGAAAGGGATGGGGGTCTCATTTTTCATAATGTAAAGTATATAGACATCACACTATAAACTCGCACTAGAAACTGGACCGAGCCTCCCGCTGCGCAAGCGCCTGCGCAGCGGGAGGCTGGGTCCAGAAAACAAACTCTTGGTGCAGTTTTATAGTGTGATGTCTATAGTTCTCGTTTGAACAACACGATTGTTGACGATTACACCACCGCTCGTCTATTACCAATAGAAATATATGACTGACACAACGCTCCTTGCGCTACGCGATAAAATCGATGCGTTCGATAGCGAGATTTTGCGCCTACTGGAACAGCGTACTGCCGTGGTAGAAGAGGTGGCGATTCATAAAAAACAATCTGGCGCAGCGGTGTTTATTCGCCCGAATCGCGAGGCGCAAATCATCCGTCGCCTCATCAGTCAACGCATGACATCTTCCCTGCAACCTGTTGTTGTCACGCAACTTTGGCGGGATTTGATGATGGCATCGCTGCAACTTGAGTGTCCGTTCAGTGTTGCTGTGTGCAACACGGAAAGTGAGGCATTGCTTGCCGCCCGCAATCATTTTGGGGCGATCACGCCGTTACAGTTTTATGATGCGCCTCTTGCTGCACTGAACGCTGTGGCAGAAGATAGGGCACTCCTTGCAGTGTTGCCGTGTCCCACGACGGACACTTGGTGGACTGCTCTTACAGAGCACGCCTATTGCGGCATCAATGTCGTTTTTAAACTGCCGTTTTTGGCATCTCCTGAGGTTAAAAATTTTTGGG
>JBILKT010000047.1:0-9827 GCA_044376545.1 Alphaproteobacteria bacterium | reverse complement strand
GCAATCGCCCTGGGGTATACTGGAGTATTTTCCCTATTTTGGGGGTATTTTGCAGCCAAAAAGATCGGTTTTAAACTCATGCGTTAGTTTCGGGACAAGCTCTTATACCGCTCGCACCTGAAGATTTGCACAAATACGTTGCGAGCGGTAAAGCCCGCGCGGCGCTTGAGCGAAACGTTGCACATTCTTCATGTGCAACAGGTATAGACCCCGCGCAGGCGTTTTTTTAACATGGCACGGCTTTTGCATTTCCTCACCTTAACAAAAAAAGGACTTGAGGTAATGCAAAAAATTTTCTCACTCGTTATTAGTATCGCCCTGTTGCTCAGCGTCCCAACGTTGCCAGCATTGGCGGGCACGCGTGTGAAAGACATCACCAATTTTGAAGGTGTGCGCGACAACATGCTGGTAGGCTATGGCTTAGTTGTCGGCTTGAATAATACAGGAGACAGCTTAACAAAATCTGTTTTCACCAAAGAAAGTATTGTGGGAATGTTAGAACGCCTTGGCATTAATGCGCGTGATAACAACCTGAAAACGAACAATGTTGCGGCTGTGATGGTAACGGCAACACTTCCTTCTTTCGCGCGTCAAGGCAACCGCATTGATGTTACCGTTTCCGCAATTGGCGATGCCTCAAGTCTGCAAGGTGGCACGCTAATTGTTACCCCGTTGATGGGGGCGGATGGCGAAGTTTATGCCGTAGGGCAAGGGCCTGTTGCGATTGGCGGGTTCACCGCAAGTGGTGCAGCAGCCAGTGTTACCAAAGGCACCCCCACTAACGGACGCATTGCCAGCGGTGCGATTGTTGAGCAAGAAATTCCCTTCGACATGAAACAGCTTAATCCTTTGCGCATTTCTTTGCGGAATCCAGATTTCACCACCGCCCGCCGCATTGCCAGCGTCATCAATCAAGATTTAGGCACGCAAGCCGCAGAATCTCAAGACTCTGGTACGGTTATTGTCAATCTCCCGAATGATTATGCCAACAATCCCGTGGGGCTTATTACCCGCATCGAACAACTGCCTGTACAGCCAGATTTACCAGCCAAAGTGGTTATTGATGAGAAATCAGGCATTATTGTTATCGGCGAGAATGTTAAAATCAGTACAGTCGCTATTGCCCAAGGCAACTTGACTATTCGTGTCACCGAAACACCACAAGTTTCCCAACCAAATGCGTTCTCCCAAGGCGGCACCACACAGGTTGTAAACCGCACCAATGTTCAAGTAGATGAAGGCAAAGATGCGAAATTGGGCATCGTGCAAGAAGGTGTAAACTTACAAGATTTAGTCACAGGATTAAACGCCCTTGGCGTAGGTCCCCGCGATCTGATTTCCATTCTGCAAAGCATTAAAGCAGCGGGTGCTCTCCAAGCTGAAATTGAGGTGATGTAATGAACACGCTCGATAATGCTACCCTTGCCCTCAGCAACACAAAAATCACCGCGCCGAACCCTGCCCTCAAAAATGTGGATGCAAAAGCCAAAGAATTTGAAGGCATGTTCCTGAGTCAAATGCTGTCCCTCATGTTTGATGGCATCGACACAGACACCACGTTTGGGGGCGGACAAGCAGAGAAAACGTTCCGCTCCTTCATGGTAAACGAATACGGCAAAAGCATCGCCGACACAGGACAACTTGGCATAGCTGATGCAGTGAAGAAAGAACTGATCCATTTACAAGAGGAGGCTCAGAGAAAATAATGAGTGAGGAAAATAACACCGTATCTTCCAGTAAGAAAATCAATACCCTGCTGGAATTGACCTATCGCCTTATCGATGTTCTGCAACAAGAAACCGGTTTTTTGCGTAAGCAAGACGTTGTGTCTATCATACCGCTGCAAGAATCTAAAAACATCCTGTTCCAAGCCTATGAAAAACTGATTGTAGAATTCCAAAGCAATCTTGATTGGCTACAGGAAATTTCTGCCGAGCAAAAACAGCACCTTGCCGAGGTTATGGCAACATATGGTCGCGTGACCAAAGAAAATAAGAACGCGCTCCGTGCTGCACGAGACAGTCGACTGTTTGTACTGGAAGCCATTCGCAATGCGGTTACAGAACAACAATCTTCCCTTACAGCGTATAATAAAAATGGTCGAACACAACGCGGTGTCTATCGCCAAGCCGCAATGCCCCAAGGCGCGATGTCTCTCGCGCTCAATCAAAGCCTCTAGGAAGTTATTGAACAATGTCTCTCGACCTTGCCCTTCACAGTGCTCTTACAGGAATTAGCGTCTCGCAGGTGCAGCTTGATGTTGCAACGTCGAACATTACGAATGCTAATACTGCGGGATATACGCGCAAACAGGCAAATCTTTCGAGCGTAACCGCTGGGGGAAAGTTTGGCATTGGGAGCGGGGTTACGGTTGAAAGTATCACCCGCAGCGTTAATGACAGCCTTGCGCTAGAAATACGCAAGCAAACCTCTAAACTAGCAGAATATAGCGCGAAGCAAGATTACGCGCAACGCACAGAATCTATTTTCGGCAGTGTAGCATCACAAACATCTCTAACCGCCAATATTACTGACCTTATCAATCGATTTTCCAGCGTTGCAACAGATCCAAACAACCCTATCAGTCAAGTAGAACTAATTAACCTTGCGCGCGATCTTGCCAATCAAATTAATACGGCAAGTACACGCATTCAGGACTTGCGCAAAGATGTTGATACGGAAGTCTCAAACTCTATAAAGGCGGTTAATACTGCTCTTAACAACATCAATGATCTTAATGGTAAAATCTCCAAAAACGTCGTGATGAACGTTGGCACAGGGGATTTAGAAGACCAAAGGGACTTAGAAGTCAGCAAAGTTGCAGAGCAAATGGATATCCGCGTTTTTACACGCGGCAACAAAGAGACTGTCATTTACACAAACGATGGCACAAAGCTGCTTGATAACACTGCACAAACACTCCAATATACCCCCGTTTCTAGCATCGACCCCACCGTTACACAGGCAGATAGCGGTTTCGACAACATCGATTTTGCAAATTCTTCCCTTGCAACAGACTTGACAAAAAGTTTTCGTACTGGCCGCCTTAAAGGGTTGTTAGACATGCGAGATACAGTCTTGCCCAATATGGCAAGTCAATTAGAAAACATCTCCTCTACTCTACAAAACATTGTTAACGGGATAAGCAACCAAGGCACTGCCTATCCACCACCACAATCACTCACGGGAACACGCATTCTCAACGCAACGGATCCTTTTTATGCAACAGGACAAATGCGCATTGCCATAACAGATTCAGCAGGCAACTTTAGCGATTACGTCGATCTAGACCTCAGCACTATCACCAGCCCCGCACCCAAGACAATCAACGATTTTATTTCCGCTGTAAACGCCTCTACCACCGCAATCGGCGGCGTTGCCTTTAACACCATCGCGAATGTTTCGCTTGATGCAAACGGTAAAATGAATTTTGCAGCACTGGGGGCTAAGAAAATCGCCATCGGATTAGCAGCGGGACAAACTGTTCCCGCGACAGAGCAAGTGACAGGAAAAAATTTTAATGTTTCCCAATTCTTTGGATTAAATGACGTTTTTGTCTCTAGTCTTTCAGAAAGCAACCCTGTTAAATTAGTCAGCAACAACACATTTACACTCACCAGCCCCATCTCAGGAACAGGAAAAGTACGCTTAGGCGTAACCGATGCAGCGGGCGTTGTACAAAGTAGTTTTGATTTAAATCTCGCAGCATTACCCGTTGCAACGGTAGGGGATGTTATCAACGAGATAAATGGTGCAGCCATAGGGATAACAGCCAGCCTTGGCAGTGATGGAAAGTTATATTTAAAAGCCAACAGTGCCAATCAAGGCGTTGAGGTGAATTTACTCAGCCCCGCTGCAACCGATACTGCCTCTGCAGAAAATTTCGTGCAGTTTTTTGATCTTCGCGACCCACGTCATACAGCAACATCCATTCAAGTCAATCAAGCTCTAGTTAATGCGCCACAACTTTTAACACGCGGAAAATTGAACAACCAAGTAATCACCTTACCTATTCCTGTCAACGCGCCGATTGCAGCAATCACGGCAGGTGACGGAACAATCGCAAACGCTATCACCAATGCGTTTGACGCGAATTCCACTTTTTTGCCTACAGGCGATATCAGCGGCGTACAAACCTCTCTTACCAGCTATGCGAGCTTATACTTAGGCAACAACGCACGCATTAACAGTCAATACACAGACAACTACGACAATCAGAAAAGTTTAACAGGTCAATTGCAGCTACAAAATTCCGCCACCAGTGGTGTGGATATGGACTCAGAATTGGCTTCCTTAACACAAATTCAGAATGCGTACAGTGCTTCTTCCCGCGTCATTAAAGTTGTCTCTGACATGTTTCAGGAACTCAGCAATCTTGTTGGTAACTAAAGGTAATTAGCTATGCTTGATAGATTAGGAACATTCGCCAAATTTAATTCCACACAAAATTTTGTGAACAAAATTCAGCAGCGGACGTACGACTTACAAACACAGATATCAAGTGGTAAAAAATCACAAACCTATACTGGCATTTATCAAGATGCATCACGACTCGTTGGTCTCCAAGCGACAAGCGCGCGCACCGACCAGTACATGACTACGATCACCCAAACAAGCACCCGCATGAATACCATGGAAACACAAATGAATTCCATGCTAGACAATGCTATTTCTTTTAAAACAGCCTTGATAACAGGCCTTAACAACGGGAACGCGAATTTTTCCGCTCTCGGACAACAAGCAGATCAGCTGCTTAAACAAACCGTCAACATTCTTAATACAAAAGATGGCGATAGCTATATTTTCGCAGGGACGCGCACAACAACTGCCCCCGTAGACCTCACAAAATTTGTTAATGCACCAACAATTCTCACGCCTGATACAGATTATTATCAAGGAGACAACAACGTTCTCACCGCCAAGATTGATACTGGATTTAACGTTGATTATGGTCTCAAAGCAAGTGATTCTACTTTTGAAAAGTATATTCGCGGGTTGCGTATCGTACAAGCCAATCCCGCAGATCCAGCAAAGCTTCGAGATGGTATGAGTTTGATTGATGCTGCTATCGCGGGGCTTAATCAAAACATCAGTGTCGTTGGGGCACAAAGCAAAACCCTAGATGACGTGAAAAATCGACACACCGATAATAAAACCGTGCTTGCTACAACCATCAGCGCCATAGAAGACACGGATGTCTTGCAAGCCACAAGCCAGCTTTCCAGCCAAGAAACCCTACTGAATGCTGCTTATTCAACCATTGGACGAATAGGACGCATGAGTTTGGTACAATATTTGAATTAACCTAAATAAAACGAGCGACCCTACAGAATTAATATAACTTAAACACTTAGGAGGTATCTTACTATGGACTATGCAACTCTCGCTACCTACGACAACACCGATTATACGGATGTAAACAGTTACAGAGCTATGACAAAAAATCCCGTCGCCGCATCCACTTCTCCTGAAGAAGAAACCATTATTTTGCAAAACAAATTCGGCACGTTTTGGTTTGAACCAGAAGATTGTATCAAATTACACCAAGGTCTTATTGGCTTGACAGACTATACCCGTTTTGCGCTGACAGCTATTCCCAAAACAGGAGAAGGAAACAATTTTCGCCTGTTGCAATCGTTGGAAGAAGCGCACTTGTCTTTTATCGTTTTCCCTACGACAGCTGAGAATTCTTTGCTTGAAGCGCAAGATGTTGCCTCTCTGTGCAACAATTTTTCTATCGCAGAAGCCAATCTCGTGTTGCTACACATTGTGACAGTGCGGGAAATGTTCGGCAAAATACAGATGACGCTCAACGTTAAAGCGCCGATAATTGTCGATTCTTCAAAAAGAACTGCACAGCAATATGTGTTGCCCAGCAACAAATATGCCGTGCAAGTGCCTTTGGCAGCGTAATTCGAGAGCGTGAAGGTATACCGCTCGCATCTGAAGATCTGCAAATAAATCTTGCGAACGGTAAAGCCCGCGCGGCGCCCCAGCGAAACGTTGCACATTCTTCCTGTGCAACAGGTATATTTTCCGGCATCCGTTCGCCTTCGTGAGGGGCAAGATCAAGCAGGATTTCAGAAAGTCAGCGGGGCGCGTGATTTTTTGCTAACGCCTCCAACACCATCGCGGGGTCAATGTGCGTATCGCCTAGCGTCATGCCCCAATGCAAATGAGGCCCTGTGGCACGGCCTGTTTTGCCAATTGTGCCCAAAGCATCGCCTTGTTTGACATGCTGCCCTGTCTGCACCGTCATGGTTTCGAGGTGAGCATACACCGAAAGCAAGCCAAATCCATGGTCAATAAACACTGTATTACCCGTGTAATACATATCAGGCGCGGCAAGTACCACCACACCCGCTGCTGGTGCCCACACGGCACCGCCTAAGCCGCCCGCGATGTCGAGGCCGTTGTGCGGATTTTTGGGTTTGCCGTTCAAAATGCGCTGACTGCCGAACACCCCAGAAATCCTGCCTTTGGCGGGCAAAATGAAGCCACTTTCAAAATAGGGCGCTGGAAGAAAATTACGGCGCAACGCCTTGATTTGTGCGGTATCCAGCGCGATGCGCTTTTCAGCAACAGGATCAGGTGTTACCATGGTAGGTGGAAGCCCTGAAAGCCTTTGAATGTCCCATTCTCTAGGCGAAATGTGCAAAATTTTTGTGTCCGTTTCACCTGAAGGAGCAATAAGCCTGAGCGTGGCTTTTTCTGCCGCATCACGGGGAAAGGCAAGGAGAAAAACACCTGTCTCTGTCGTTGCCACAGAACGATTGTTGAGCAACACTTTCGTGCTCGGTATTGTTTGCCCTTTGACAAGCGATCCTTGTGTGAATTTTCCCGTAAAATTCAGCGGAATGGCAGCGCTTGCAACGGTTTGGAGGCAAAAAAATACGACTAAGCCGTATAATAATTTATGCATAAAATCGCTACGCCGCTCGCACTTCTTCCACCTCGGGCACATAATGCCGCATCATGTTCTCAATTCCTGATTTTAGCGTGGCGGTAGAGCTGGGACAGCCCGAGCACGCGCCATGCATTTGCAAATACAAAATGCCATCCTCAAAGCGATCGAATATAATGTCCCCGCCATCATTGGCAACAGCAGGACGCACACGAGTATCCAGCAGCTCTTTAATTTGTTTGACGATCTCATCATCGTCATCGTTCACGCTGGAGGCATTATCGGTTTCTTCACCGTCAACAGTGGGCATGCCTGATAAGAAATGCTCCATCATGGCACTGAGCACAAGGGGCTTCAAATACTCCCAGTGTGCTTCAGGGGTTTTGGTGACAGTGATAAAATCCTGCGTAAGAAACACACCCGCTACGTCCCCCACGGCAAAAATGCGCTTGGCAAGGGGAGATGTGGCGGCAGTGTGGATACTCGTAAAAGAGAGACTACCGCTTTTAAGAACTGTAACACCAGCAAGAAATTTCAGTGTCTCGGGGTTGGGCGTGGTTTCGGTTTGAATATACATTGTATGATGAGACTTTAGAGGGATGGAAAAAGGGGTGGAATAATACCTGAGTATTCCACTATACTATTTATGCAAGAAAAGACAACACTACAATTTTCTGAACCGCAACACGAATCCTGTATCTGTGCTGTTACGCTCCACGCTGCACATCTCAATGTCTAAGGCAGACAGGCTTTCGGGCAGCCGTTTGCTTTCTAATTCACTATAATAAATCACGGCTTCTTCACCGCTTTCCATGTTTTCTACCAACACTTTGGCATGCACGAAGGTGAGCGGGCATTTTTTATCGCGAACATCGAGGGTGTGTGGCATAATCCCGATCAAAGATAGAATTTCTCACCACAAGCCCCTGCCCACGCCTCAAGAAACTCGGCAAAATAGGGGCGTTCTTCTGCATGATTTTTCAGGAATGCAATGGTTTCTTCAATGGCATTATTATAATTCTCGGTGCTGAGAGTGCCGCGATGCTGCATCTGCCGTAAGTATACCAGATAGGTGTTAACTACGTCTGTTTCGCAATAGTGGCGAATGGCGGCAAGCTCGCCGTTATCATGCATGCCGCTGACCTGCGAGCCATCCACCCCCACTTTTCCCGGAAAACCAAGAACCGAACACACTTCATTTAGCTTCACTTTGGCAGAAGCACCGAAATCAGAGAGCGAATCAATCAAATCACAATGCCAATCAAGGCTGTAACGGCTGTTATAGCTGTTCCATTTATCACCTGCCTGAAACAGCCATTTTGCCTGCACGCCATGCACCATGGCGCGATATTTCAGTACGGGCAAGTCAAACGTGCGCCCGTTGAAACTTACCAGACGGGGTTTGTGCTTTTCAAGGTATTTGAAAAAGCCCGCGACCAAGTCTTTTTCGCTGGCATCAATCGTGCCGCCTGAACGAATATCGCGCAAGATATAGAACTCTTCATTATTTTCGCGGTGGATCTCTGCTTCCAGAAAACTAATCGCCACAATTTTGTGGAACGGTTGGCGCAAAAAGGCATTCTTCCCATCGGTAATATCAAGGTGATAGCGGGTGAGTTCTTCGCGGCGGGCGGTAATATCAGGGTCGGTGAAGCCCGTGAGGTTGGGGGCAGCGTCTGTGTCTGGGATGGTTTCAATATCGAAGACGAATAAGGTGCTTAGCATGATTTTAACCCGCTATGAATGGCAACCACGCCAAGGCTGAGCGTTTCGAAACGGCAATGCTGAAAGCCTGCCTGCTCCATTAACGTGACGAGTTGGGGCGGGGCAGGAAAGGTGCGAATGCTCTCCGACAAATAACGATAGGCATCCGCATCCCCCGCAATTTTTGCCCCAAAAAAAGGAATCACCTTGAACGAATACGCATCATATACTTTTTGTAGCTGCTGCACGGTCAGATAGGGCGAAAATTCCAGACAGAAAAACCGACCGCCGACTTTTAGCACCCGATGTGCCTCTTTCAACGCTGCAAGGCGATCTGTCACGTTCCGCAAACCAAACGCAATGCTATAACAATCAAATGTATTGCTGGGCAGCGGCAGGCTTTCTGCATTCGCGCACAGCCATTCGAGTTGCGTGGTGTAGCCCTTATCTAATGCCCGCTTTTTGCCGACTTCCAGCATTTCTTGGTTGATGTCGCATACGGTGATTTGTTCTGAGATAAGATGATGCGCCAACCTTCCCGCAATGCGAAACGCAATGTCGCCTGTGCCGCCTGCCACATCGAGGAATTTCTCGGTAGGGCGTGGGTTGATTTTCTCTAGCAACGCCAGTTTCCACAAACGATGCATACCTGCGCTCATCACATCGTTCATAACGTCATAGCGCGAGGCAACGGAGGAGAACACGCGGTTCACGAACGACTGGCGCGGCAAGGCGCTGTTTGTCACCGTGTTTTCAAGAAGAGGGGCAGAGGTACTCATACCCCTATAATCGGGGGTTTTGTGGGGGAAGGCAAGTGGTTCTTGACTTTTGCAGGAATGTTTTGTAGAGTAGTTTAGAGAAACAGGGTAGCCCTGTGCGTGAACACAAAGCTACCCCGAGGATTATTTCTTCACGCGTTTACGGATTTTTATCCGTATTGCGATAGAAAAGATCCAATAGAATGTTCTTTGCATCCTATTTTCTCCTTAATGCCAAGCGGGGGGAGCCATTCTCCCCCCTTTTGACTTGGCAGGCGTGTTATAAACACCAGCGCCTATTCTTGCAAAAAAGATAGTCCTAAACAAGTAATGATGTTTTAAGGTAACTACCCAGCCCCCCTATAATGACACAAAACACTGATTTTGAATGATTTTATTTTTTGCCTGAGTGCTATTTTCCAGTTTTTGAGGTCAAAAACAGCGTTTTTGTCCCTGATTTG
>JBILKT010000004.1:0-27423 GCA_044376545.1 Alphaproteobacteria bacterium | reverse complement strand
GGAACCTCACAAAGGCGTATACGCTGTGGACAGCAGCTGTTTGTACGTCAGGAGAAAGTTCTTTTAATTCCGAAATTTTCATAAGTATCCCCAATTTTTTTGATAAAATAAAATATTAAATTATTAAATTATTATGTATAAATAAATTGAAAAGTCAATACTTTTTTGTAGGCTAAATCCCTGAAAACAGCATGTCGAGCGCGGCGATGATGTCGGTGCTGTATGGCTCTAGATTGGCACGAGGGTGCTTTAATATTCTAGGCGGGGCGTTGGTTATTTCAAATGCCATAAAATAGAACTGCTCTGTACCAACCGCTACTAGGGGAGTGAGTCTTGTTGCCAAGGAAACCGCAGAAGATATTTTGGCGAGAGGCACAACAACAATACGCTCCATATCGAGAAGAAGGCGATGTTGCACAACAACGAGATGCGGACGATTGTTTTGCGTGCGTGCGGGATTATCAAAAACGTCAAACTGTCGCATCTGCACGCGCGTCTTCCTCTATGAAGGCTGGCTCTCCTAAGAACTCTCTTAAATCATCTGCGAAAGATCCATGTTCTCTTACAAACGCATGTAATCTCGCAATAGCTTCTTTGTTTTCCTCCAACCATGCTGCTTCTCGTGCCTTTTTGGCACGTGCTTCCAAGGTTTCTTGGATAATATGGGAGAAATTGATGGTTGGATCTAACCGCCGCATTTCTTCAATGAGAGAAACAGGCAAGCTGACATTAAGAGCGCGTTTTTTTTGTGAGGGAGTGGACATGGACAAGACCTCTTTTATGCGCATAGTATATACGCATGGAGAGAAAAAATCAAGTTCCGATAACACATTATAAAAACTTCGTTACTGCCGCTTGACAAACCATTTCTTGCTCGCTATGTTCCGCCTCTCGTAAAAACTTAAATGTTTAGGACTACAATGCCTACAGTTAATCAACTTATTCGTAAGCCTCGCGTTGCGCCTGTTGTGCGGAACAAGGTTCCCGCTCTTAAGGCTTGCCCACAAAAGCGTGGTGTGTGCACAAGAGTGTATACAACAACCCCGAAAAAACCAAACTCAGCGTTGCGTAAAGTTGCGCGGGTGCGCCTCAGCAATGGCTTTGAGGTTATTAGTTATATCCCTGGGGAAGGGCATAACCTTCAAGAGCACTCGGTGATTTTGATTCGTGGGGGTCGTGTGAAAGACTTGCCAGGGGTGCGGTATCACATTGTGCGTGGTGCTTTGGATACGCAAGGGGTGAAAGACCGTAAGCAATCTCGTTCTAAATATGGGGCGAAAAGACCAAAATAGGCATGAGGGTGTAGGCACGAGGCATTAGGGAAGTAGCTCTACTGCTTGTTGCCTGAAGTCTGTTGCCTTTCTCAATATATTAATCGTATATCTCGGAAGTTAGTCATTATGTCACGTCGTCGCGCCGCAGAAAAGCGGGTTGTTTTTCCTGATCCAAAGTTTGGGAGTATTCCTGTAACAAAATTTGTCAACAGCATGATGAAGGCGGGAAAGCGTTCTATCGCAGAAAATATTTTGTACTCAGCGTTAGAGCAGGCACAAAAAACCGCTAAGCGATCTGCCTTGGATGTGTTTCAGGATGCTTTAAGTAATGTAAAGCCGCATGTTGAGGTGCGGTCGCGTCGGGTTGGTGGGGCGACATATCAGGTGCCTGTGGAAGTGCGCGATGCGCGGGCGCAGGCCTTGGCGATTCGTTGGATTATTACCGCTGCGCGTAAGCGTTCTGAAAAGACGATGACGGGGCGTTTGGTGGGCGAGCTATTGGATGCTTGCAATAATCGGGGGCTTTCTGTAAAGAAGCGCGAAGATACCCACAAGATGGCTGATGCAAACAAGGCGTTCTCGCACTATAAGTGGTAAACATAGAAATATAAGTAGAGTATCATGGCACGCACTACCCCTCTTAATAAATACCGTAATATCGGCATCATGGCGCATATTGATGCGGGCAAAACCACGACTACCGAGCGTATTCTCTATTATACGGGTCGCTCTCACAAAATCGGTGAAGTGCACGATGGTGCGGCGACCATGGACTGGATGGAGCAAGAGCAAGAGCGGGGTATTACGATTACCTCTGCGGCAACAACTTGTTTTTGGGGTGACTACCGTATTAACATTATTGATACCCCCGGTCACGTTGACTTTACTATTGAAGTAGAGCGTTCGTTGCGCGTGCTGGATGGTGCTGTAACGGTTTTTGACTCTGTTGCAGGCGTTGAGCCACAATCAGAGACTGTCTGGCGTCAAGCGGATAAATATAAAGTGCCGCGTATCTGTTTTGTAAACAAAATGGACAGAACAGGTGCGGATTTTTATCGTTGCGTACAGATGATTGAAGATCGCTTAGGCGCGGTGCCGATGGTATTGCAGTTGCCAATTGGTGTTGAGTCTGATTTTTCGGGTGTTATTGATCTCGTAAAAATGAAAGCGCTGGTGTGGTTAGAAGAGTCCTTGGGTGCGAAATTCGAAGAGCGCGATATTCCTGCCGATATGCAAGAAAAAGTAGCTTCTTATCGCACTAAGCTGGTAGAAACTGCTGTTGAGCAGGATGATGCTGCCTTGGAAAAGTATTTGGGTGGTGAGGAGCCCTCCGTTGAGGTGCTAAAAGCCTGTATTCGCAAGGGGACGTTGGGCTATGCGTTCGTGCCCGTATTGTGTGGCAGTGCGTTTAAGAACAAAGGCGTGCAGCCGATGTTGGATGCCGTTATCGATTATTTGCCGTCGCCGCTTGATATCCCTAGTGTCATGGGAACGGATGTGGATGATGAAACAAAAGAAATTGCGCGCAAGGCCGATGATAATGAGCCTTTTTCAGGGTTGGCGTTCAAAATAATGACCGATCCATTTGTGGGATCATTAACATTTGTTCGTATTTATTCGGGAAAATTAGAGGCGGGTTCTTATGTGCAAAACACCGTGAAGGGCGAGCGTGAGCGGGTGGGGCGTTTGTTGCAAATGCACGCAAACTCTCGGGAAGATTTGAAAGAAGCGTTGGCAGGCGACATTGTTGCGTTAGCGGGTCTAAAAGATACAACCACGGGGGATACGCTTTGTGATCCAAAGCATCCTGTGGTCCTAGAGCGGATGATTTTTCCTGAGCCTGTTATTGAGGTGGCGGTTGAGCCTAAGACCAAGGCCGACCAAGAAAAAATGTCGACGGCTTTAGGGCGTCTTGCAAGTGAAGATCCATCGTTCCGTGTGTCAGTTGATCATGAGTCAGGGCAGACCATCATCAAGGGGATGGGGGAATTGCACCTTGAGATTATCGTTGATCGCATGAAGCGGGAATTTAAAGTTGATGCGAACGTGGGTGCGCCGCAGGTTGCCTATCGTGAAACGCCAACGCGTTCGGCTGAAATTGACTATACGCACAAAAAACAATCAGGGGGATCTGGGCAGTATGCGCGTCTCAAAATGGTTATTGAGCCATTGGGACGAGGAACCTCTTATGAGTTTTCAAACGAGATTGTCGGTGGGTCAATTCCAAAAGAATATATTCCTGGTGTGGAGAAGGGCTTGAAATCTTGTCTCGCCTCAGGCGTTATTGCGGGTTATCCCGTTGTGGATTTGAAAATTCGTCTTATTGACGGTGCGTATCACGATGTTGACTCAAGTACCTTAGCGTTTGAGATTGCAGCGCGTGCCGCCTTTAAAGAGGGCATGCAGAAAGCAGGCGGTCAGTTGCTTGAGCCAGTGATGAAAGTAGAAGTTGTAACCCCTGAGGACTACATGGGGGATGTGATCGGCGACCTTAACAGTCGTCGTGGGCAAGTTAACGGCATGGATTCTCGTGGTAATGCACGGGTGATTAGTGCAATGGTGCCCTTGTCAAATATGTTTGGTTATGTTAATAACCTGCGCTCGATGAGCCAAGGGCGTGCCCAATACACGATGGTTTTTGATCATTATGCACCTGTACCAACGGTATTGGCGCAAGAAATCATTGCCAAGAGCGCATAGATAGTACTATAGAAGTTAACCCTACAAAAACAAGCAAGATGGAGTCATAAGACAATGGCAAAAGCTAAATTTGAGCGGAATAAACCGCACTGTAACATCGGTACTATCGGTCACGTTGATCATGGTAAAACAACCCTTACAGCAGCGATTACGAGAGTGTTGGCTGAAACAGGTGGGGCGACCTTTTTAGGATATGACCAGATTGATAAAGCCCCTGAAGAAAAAGCGCGTGGGATTACAATTTCTACGGCGCACGTTGAATATGAAACGGCATCGCGTCACTATGCTCACGTGGACTGTCCTGGTCACGCCGACTATGTAAAAAATATGATTACCGGGGCGGCACAGATGGATGGTGCTATTCTTGTTGTTTCTGCAACAGATGGTCCTATGCCCCAAACACGAGAGCATATCTTGCTTGCACGTCAGGTTGGTGTTCCTGCCCTGGTTGTGTTCATGAATAAAGTGGATATGGTTGACGACAAAGAGCTGATTGAATTGGTTGAGATGGAAATTCGTGACTTGTTGTCTTCTTACGATTTTCCTGGTGACGACATCCCCATCATTAAAGGCTCTGCGCTCTGTGGTCTCGAAGGCAAAAACGACGAGATCGGCAAAAATGCGATTATCGAGCTGATGAAGGCAGTTGATGATTATATTCCGCAGCCTGCTCGTGCTATCGACAAGCCATTCCTTATGCCGATTGAAGACGTATTCTCTATCTCTGGTCGTGGTACGGTTGTTACGGGGCGTGTTGAGCGAGGCATCATCAAGGTGGGTGAAGAAGTTGAAATTGTTGGGATTAGACCAACTGTTAAAACCGTTATGACGGGTGTTGAGATGTTCCGTAAGCTCCTTGATCAGGGGCAGGCGGGTGATAACATTGGCGCATTGCTTCGTGGTACAAAGCGTGAAGATGTTGAGCGTGGTCAGGTTTTGGCAGCACCAGGGACAATTAAGCCGCACACCAATTTTCAGTGTGAAGCATATATCCTCAAGAAAGAAGAGGGGGGGCGTCACACGCCATTCTTCAGTAACTATCGTCCACAGTTCTATTTCCGTACAACCGACGTCACGGGATCTGTAAAATTGCCAGAAGGTAAGGAAATGGTGATGCCAGGAGATAACCTTCACTTAGAGGTTGAGCTCATTGCGCCTATCGCAATGGATGAAGGCTTGCGTTTTGCAATTCGTGAGGGCGGTCGTACTGTAGGTGCGGGTGTTGTTGCGAAAATTCTTAAATAAGTGTTGAAATAAGTATTGCAAAGAGGGGCAGGATGCAGTATGCATTCTGCTCTTTTTTCGCCCCATGTTTTTTTTGGGGGCTATTTGAAAAAGTTGTAGGAATCCTCTTTATGCTAGATCAAGCTATACGCATCCATCTTCGAGCTTTTGATCATCGTGTGTTGGATCAGTCCACCACTGAGATTACCTCAACGGCATTGCGGACAGGCGCGAAAATACGAGGGCCTATTCCGTTGCCAACAAGAATCGAACGCTTTACTGTTTTGCGTTCACCGCACATCGATAAAAAATCGCGTGAGCAATTTGAGATTCGTACACACAAGCGTCTTATTGATATTATTGAGCCCACGCCCCAAACAGTGGACGCGTTAATGAAATTAGAATTAGCTTCTGGTGTTGACGTGGAGATTAAGCTCTCTGCGGCTACGGCGTAGGTTTTGTAGAGAAAAATGAGAAAAGTCATGAGAACAGGTGTTATTGCAAAAAAGTTAGGCATGACGCGCATTTTTAATGCGGAGGGTGTTAGCACGCCTGTGACCGTTCTAAGCCTTGATGGGTGTCAGGTTGTTGGTGTGCGTACGCCAGAAAAAGACGGTTATGCTGCAGTGCAGTTAGGAGCTGGCGTCATTAAGGCAAAAAATGTTACGAAGCCGTTGAAGGGATATTTTGCAAAGCAGCAGGTTGAGCCAAGGCGCGTTTTAAAAGAGTTTCGTGTGGCGAATGATGCGTTATTGCCAGTGGGTAGTGTTATTAAGGCAGATCATTTTGCTGCGGGTCAGTTTATAGACGTAACGGGCGTTACGGTTGGTAAGGGCTTTGCAGGGGCAATGAAGCGTTGGAATTTTGGTGGTTTGCGTGCAACGCACGGGGTTTCAGTATCGCACCGCAGTCATGGTTCAACAGGTCAGCGTCAAGATCCTGGTAAAACCTTTAAGGGCAAGAAAATGGCTGGCCATTTAGGTCAGGAGCAGGTGACAACGCTTAATCTTAAGTTGGCGGCTGCCGATATTGCGCGCGGTTTGTTGTTAGTTGCAGGGGCGGTTCCAGGTAGTGATGGTGGGTACGTTTTTGTCCGTGATGCTATCAAGAAGCCTCCCTTCAAGGATTTGCCTTATCCTGCGTCTATTGTTGCGGGCGATGCTATTGCAGAAGAAACGGCGGTCATTTTAGAGGGGATTGTAGCGCAGGGGGGTGATGTACAAGAGGTGTTGGTAGAAACCTCTGTCGAGGCATTGCCTGTGATTGATGCTGAAGTGCCCGTGAAGGAATAGGATTATGGAAATTAAAGTTATCAGTCTTGATAATGCGGATTTGGGTAGTATTGAGATTAGTGATGCCGTTTTTGCGGTTGAGCCGCGTCAAGATGTTTTGGCGCGTGTTATTCACTGGCAGTTGGCGAAACGCCGTGCTGGTACGCACAAAACCAAAGGTATTAGCGAAATCAGCGGTACAGGTAAGAAGCCTTACAAGCAAAAAGGTACGGGGAGTGCGCGTCAAGGAAGTTTGCGGTCTCCGCAATTCCGTGGGGGTGCACGTATTTTTGGGCCCGTTGTCCGCGATCATGGCTATCACCTCAATAAAAAAATTCGTCGTTTGGGTTTGCGTATGGCTCTTTCTGCGAAAGTAGCGACGGGTGATTTGCTCGTGCTGAAAAGCATCCCTGTGGCGGATAAAACCAAGCAGCTTGTTGAAAAATTAGCGGTGCACGATATAGTAAATGGTCTATTTATTGTGTCTAACATTAACGATAATGCCTTTGTGCAGGCGGCGGCGAACATCAAGCATGTTGATGTGCTGCCAGCGATTGGTGCAAACGTTTATAGTATTATGAAGCGCAAGAAGCTTATCATTACCCAAGATGCGGTGAAAGAGCTTGAAGCGAGGTTAGCATGAGTTTAAAATATAAAGCCCTCACGAAAAAGAAACTCGTAAATGACTTTAGTCGTTATGATGTTGTTTTGTCGCCCGTTGTGACCGAAAAATCTACGTTGAATAGCCAAAATAATCAGGTTACATTTAAAGTAGCGGTACATGCTTCTAAAATTCAGATTAAACAAGCGGTTGAGAGTATTTTTAACGTAAAAGTTAAGGCTGTTAATACGATTAACGTGCAGGGTAAAACCAAGCGCTTTAAGGGCGTGTTTGGTAAGCGCAAAAATATAAAAAAAGCGGTTGTTTCGCTTGTCGAGGGGCACTCCATCGATGTGTCTACAGGGATTTAAGGAAATACGGCAATGGCATTAAAATCGTTTAAACCTGTTACCACGTCAACCCGTCATCTCGTGACTGTTGATAGAAGTGCTCTGTGGAAGGGGAAGCCTGAGAAAAGTCTTACCATTGGTTTGTCTTCTTCGGGTGGGCGAAATAACTTAGGAAGAATCACCGCGCGTAACGTGGGGGGGCAGCATAAGCGTCGTTACCGCTTGGTTGATTTTAAACGTCGTAAGTTTGATGTAGCGGGGACGGTAGAGCGTCTTGAATATGATCCGAACCGTACAGCGTTTATTGCTCTCATTCAATATGCAGACGGTGAAAAGGCCTATATTCTTGCGCCGCAAAAGTTAGAGATTGGTCAGGAAATTATAGCATCAGAAAAAGCAGACGTAAAAGTCGGTAACGCGATGCAGATTAGAAATATTCCTGTTGGCACTTTAGTGCACAATGTTGAGATGCGTCCCGGCAAGGGTGGGCAGCTGGCACGCTCTGCTGGCACATATGTGCAGATTGTTGGGCGTGATGGTATTTATGTGCAGATCAAGCTCGCTTCTGGCGAAGTGCGGATGGTTCCTGCGGAATGCATGGCAACAATCGGTTCTGTGTCTAATCCCGATCAACAGAATATTGTGTTGGGCAAAGCAGGGCGCAGTCGTTGGAACGGCCGTCGTCCGCATGTTCGTGGTGTGGCGATGAACCCTGTCGATCACCCGCATGGAGGTGGTGAAGGCAAGACTTCTGGGGGGCGGCATCCTGTAACACCATGGGGTGTGTCAACTAAAGGGAAGAAAACACGTAGTAACAAACGTACGAATAAGTTTATTGTTCGTCGCAGAGCTAAGAAATAGGAATTTTTATGCCTCGTTCAGTTTGGAAAGGTCCTTTTGTTGATGCGTATTTGCTTAACAAAGCAGAGAAAGTAAAAACATCAGGTCGTCGTGACATTATAAAAACTTGGTCTCGCCGTTCAACTATCCTTCCGATGTTTGTGGGCTTGACATTTGCTGTGCATAACGGCAAGAAGTTCATCCCCGTGTCCGTGAACGAAAACATGGTAGGGCAGAAATTCGGAGAATATTCTCCAACAAGGACGTTTACAGGGCATTCTGTAGACAAAAAAGCGAAAAAGTAAGAGATAGAGACAATGGCAAACTCGTTACAGCAAACTGCGGAAGCGACAACGCTGCACGTAAAAGCAAGCACCCAGAAGCTCAATCTGGTAGCGCAGCTTATTCGTGGAAAATCAGCGGCGCAGGCAATGAATTTATTGGCATTTACCAATAAAAAAGCGGCGAAAGAGGTGCTGGAGACAGTGCGTTCTGCCATTGCTAATGCGGAAAATAACCACAATATGGATGTGGATCGTTTAGTCGTATCACAAGCATTTGTAGGCAAAACAATGAAATTGAAGCGGTTTAGTGCGCGCGGTCGGGGTCGTTCCGCCAGCATTATGAAGCACTTTAGCCGTGTAACGGTAATTTTGACAGAGCAAGAGGCCGCGTAATGGGACAGAAAGTAAATCCGATTGGTTTGCGCCTCGGGATCATTCGTACATGGGATTCCCGTTGGTACGCAGATAAGGATTATGGTAAACAGCTCCAACAGGATATGTTGCTCCGTAAGTTTCTTGAAAAGCGTCTTGAGGGGGCAGGGCTTTCAAAAATTGTCATTGAGCGTCCTGCCAAAAAAGCGCGCGTGACGTTGCATGCTGCCCGTCCTGGAGTGATTATTGGTAAAAAAGGATCTGATATTGAGACGCTCCGCAAAGAGCTGATGAAAATCACAAAGGGGGATGTTCAATTAAACATTACCGAGGTGAGAAAGCCAGAACTAGAAGCCCGTCTTGTGGCGGAGAATGTGGCGCAGCAGTTGGAGCGTCGGGTGGCATTTCGTCGTGCGATGAAACGCGCTGTGCAATCAGCATTGCGTTTTGGCGCACAGGGAATTCGTATTAATTGCTCTGGTCGTTTAGGTGGTGCTGAGATTGCGCGGACTGAGTGGTATCGCGAAGGGCGTGTGCCTTTACACACCTTGCGGGCTGATATTGACTACAGTGAGGGTCGTGCTCTTACAACCTACGGTATTTGTGGTGTGAAAGTTTGGATCTTTCGTGGCGAAGTCTATGGCGACACAATTGAGACAGAGCAAGCGAAAAGCTAGGAAATAAGACAATGTTGAGTCCTAAACGTACAAAATATCGCAAAGCACACAAGGGGCGCGTTCATGGGGATGCTACCAGCGGGTTTCGCTTGAATTTTGGTCAATTTGGCTTGAAGGCTAAGGAGCCTGAGCGGATTACGGCACGCCAAATCGAAGCTGCGCGTCGTGCTATTACGCGTCATTTGCGTCGTACAGGAAAAGTGTGGATTCGCATGTTTCCTGATGTGCCAGTGTCAACAAAGCCTGCGGAAGTGCGGATGGGAAGCGGAAAGGGCGCGCCTGAGTATTGGATGTGCCGTATCCATCCTGGTCGCATTTTGTTTGAAGTCGATGGTGTAACAGAAGAGATGGCTCGTGAGGCTTTTTCTTTGGCTGCTGCCAAGTTACCCTTGAAAACCAAGTTTATTAAGCGTTTAGAGAGCGAGTAGGATTGTTCCATGAAACTAGCTGAGCGAAAAGCATCCGTATTGCGGACAAAAACAGTAGACGAGTTGAAAGACGAACTCTTACAGCTGAAAAAAGAAACGTTCAATTTGCGTTTTCAAAAAGCGAACATGAATGTTTCTGATACAGCACGTCGTAAATGGGTGCGTCGGAAAGTCGCGCTTCTTAAAACATTACTGAATGAAAAAGCTGCGTAGGAACGTAAACATATGCCGAAGAGAATTTTACAAGGTACAGTAGTTAGTGACAAAGCAGACAAGACAATTTCTGTGTTGGTTGTTCGTCGTGTGATGCACCCTATGTACAAAAAATATATTACCCGCTCAAAAAAATACTTAGCCCATGATGAAACGAATGCGGTTCAGTTAGGTGATGAAGTGCGAATTATTGAATCTCGCCCTATTTCTAAGCGTAAAACTTGGACGCATTTGGAGACAGTAAAAAAAGCTGAAGTAGCGGCGGCGTGAGTAGGTCAGAGAACGGAAAGTTACCATTATGATACAGATGCAAACGCGCCTTGACGTGGCAGATAACTCAGGAGCCAAAGTGGTTCAGTGTATCAAAGTCATCGGAGGTTCTAAAAAACGTACTGCCGCTGTTGGGGAAAGTATTGTTGTTTCTATTAAAGAGGCAATTCCTCGTGGCAAAGTGAAAAAAGGAGACGTGCATCGCGCTGTTGTGGTGCGCACCGTTAATAGTATTCGCCGCACTGATGGTAGTGTTATAAAGTTTGATCGTAATGCTGCTGTTATTATTAACAAGCAAGGCGAGCCGATCGGTACCCGTATTTTTGGTCCTGTGACGCGTGAGTTGCGTGCCAAGAAATATATGAAAATTATCTCTCTTGCGCCAGAGGTGCTGTAATGACTACTCCTAAATTCAAAGTAAAGAAAAACGATACTGTCCAAGTATTGACTGGAAAAGATAAAGGTCGCACAGGGAAAGTATTAAAAGTAATTCCTAGCGAAGCACGGGTGTTGGTGGAGGGTGTAAACCTTGTAAAGCGTCATACAAAACCGAGCATGGGCAATGAAGGCGGCATTGTAACAAAAGAAAGCACCATTCATGTTTCTAATGTTGCATTGCTAGACCCCACCAGTGGTAAACCAACCCGCGTCGGCTATAAAATTGAGAGTGGTACAAAGACACGCGTCGCCAAAAGATCTGGCGCGGTTATCGAACAGAGTAAATGAGGCGCGACATGAGTCGGTTAGCAGAACAATACGAAAAAGACATTCGGCATAAACTCACGCAAGAGTTTGGCTATAAGAACATCATGGCTGTGCCACGTCTTACAAAGGTTGTTATCAACATGGGCGTGGGCGAAGCAGTGCAAGACTCTAAAAAGGTTAAAGCCGCTGCGGAAGACTTAAAGTTGATTGCAGGCCAGCAGCCTGTTATCACGCGCACGAAAAAGTCTATTTCGGGCTTTAAAATTCGTGACAACATGCCGATTGGATGCAAAGTAACATTGCGTGGTCAGCGAATGTATGAATTCGTGGACAGATTAGTGAACATCGCCTTGCCACGTGTGCGTGATTTTCGTGGCGTTTCCGGTAAGTCTTTTGACGGTCGAGGCAACTATGCGATGGGGTTGAAAGAACATCTTATCTTCCCAGAGATTAGCTATGATAAAATCGATCAAATCTGGGGCATGGACATTATTGTCGTGACCTCTGCGAAGACGGATGCTGAAGCAAAGTCTTTGCTGAAGCATTTTCGTTTCCCTTTCTATAATTAGGAATTAGAACAATGGCGAAGAAATGTTCTGTTGAGCGCAATAAAAAACGGCAAGAGTTAGCGGTTCGTTACGCTGCTAAGCGTGCAGCGTTAAAGGCCACACTGATGAAAAAAGATCTGTCGCTAGAAGACAGAATGGCGTCGTTGCAGAAGATTTCTGAAATGCCGCGTAATTCAGCACAGATCCGTGTCCGTAATCGATGCTCTATCACGGGGCGTCCGCGTGCATATTACCGGAAGTTTAGAATGTCACGGATTGCCTTGCGTCAGCTTGGCTCACAGGGACTTATCCCTGGTCTTGTTAAAGCAAGTTGGTAGAAAGAGTGCACCATGTCAATGAGTGATAATATTGCAGATTTATTAACCCGTGTGCGTAACGCACAGGGGGCTGGGCATGCTGTAGTGAAAGTGCCTGCTTCTGGTGCAAAACAGAGTGTTTTGGATGTGTTGCACCGTGAAGGATATGTGCGCGGCTACAGCAAAACTTTAGTGCGTAAGGGGGTTGAAGAGCTTGTGGTAGAATTGAAATACCATGAAGGACAGCCCGTTATTCGCAGAGTGACGCGGATTTCAAAACCAGGGCGGCGCGTTTACGCTGCAATTGAAACGTTAGGTCGTGTGCACAATGGTCTCGGCATTTCGATTCTTTCCACTTCTAAAGGCGTGCTGTCTGATGCGGAAGCACGTCTCCAAAATGTTGGTGGCGAAGTGTTGTGCGAAGTATTTTAAGGAAGTTTAGTCATGTCTCGTGTTGGTAAAAATCCCGTTGTCCTGCCACAGGGTGTGGAAGCATCCTTGGAGGGTAACGTCATTAACTTAAAAGGCAAGATGGGCGATGCAACACATGCGGTTTCACCGTTGGTTAATGTTGCGCTGGGAGATAAGAAAATTGTCTTAACCCCGAAAAATGATACCGCGCAAGCACGGGCATTGTGGGGCACGAATCGTAGTATTCTTCATGGGATGGTAACAGGCATTTCCAATGGTTTTACTATCAACATGGAAATTATCGGCGTTGGATATCGTGCTGCATTGCAGGGTAACACTTTAGTATTGCAGTTGGGATATAGTCATGAAGTGGTTTTCCCTATTCCTGCGGGAATTAAAATTGTGGTTGACAAGCAGACGTTGCTGGCGGTGACGGGTTCAGATAAGCAAGTCGTTGGTCAAGTTGCAGCTAAAATTCGCGGTTTTCGCCCCCCTGAGCCGTATAAAGGCAAGGGCATTAAGTATGTAAATGAGAAAATTTTACGTAAAGAAGGTAAGAAAAAGTAGGAATTCATATGGCAACGGCACACGATATTAAAGCGGCGCGGCGCATGAAGCGTGTTCGCTTCGGGTTAAAGAAAACAGCGACAACGTCCTTGCGTTTATCTGTTTATCGCAGTAATAACAACATTTACGCTCAAATCATTGATGATAGCGTTAGTAAGACCTTAGTTGCTGCATCCTCCCTAGAAAAAGACTTTGATAGGGCGGGAAAAACAGGTCTTACTGTTGATATAGCGCGTAGAGTTGGGGTTGTGTTGGCACAAAAAGCGAAAAAAGCAGCTGTCGGAAAAGTTTATTTCGACAGAGGGCAGTATATCTATCACGGTCGTATTAAGGCTTTGGCTGAAGGTGCACGTGAAGGCGGCTTAGAGTTTTAAGGATTATTATGAGCAATACAGAATTAACAGAAAAGCTCGTCGCTATTAACCGCGTTGCAAAAGTGGTTAAGGGAGGGCGTCGTTTTGGTTTTGCAGCATTGGTTGTTGTCGGGGATGGACGAGGGAAAATTGGTTATGGTTCGGGCAAGGCGAAAGAAGTGCCCGAGGCAGTGCGCAAGGCAACTGAGTCCGCAAAAGGACGTATGATGAGTGTGCCGTTGCGTGAAGGGCGTACCTTGCATCATGATGTTAAGGGGCGTTTTGGTGCAGGAAAAGTTATTTTGCGGACAGCACCAGCTGGGACAGGCATTATTGCTGGAGGCCCTATGCGTGCTGTGTTTGAAACCTTAGGTATTCAAGACGTTGTTGCGAAGTCTCTTGGGTCAAGCAACCCTTACAATATGATAAAAGCGACGCTTGATGCGTTGCAAGCCTCGCACTCTCCTCGTTTTATCGCTGCGAAACGGTCTAAAAAAATTTCTGATATTACGATGCGTCGTGATAAAGAAGCAAAAGAGGATGCCAGAGAGGGTGATGATAATGGCGCAGAATAATAAAACATTGGTGGTGACGCAAATTCGGAGTGCTATTGGAGCGCTAGAAAATCAACGTCACAGTCTTCGAGGCCTCGGTTTGACAAAAATCGGCAGAAAGCGTACGGTGGAAGATACGCCCGCTGTGCGGGGACTCATAGCCAAAGTAGCGCACCTTGTTAAGGTAGGCGCGTAGTATTCAAGGAATTCAGGTTATGCAACTCAACGAAATTCGCGATAACGATGGTGCACGCTACAAATACAAACGTATTGGGCGTGGTATTGGCTGTGGTAAAGGCAAAACAGGCGGTCGTGGCGGTAAAGGTCAAACAGCGCGTTCAGGTGTCGCTATCGGTGGTTTTGAAGGGGGGCAAATGCCTCTTTACAGACGCTTGCCAAAACGTGGTTTCGTGAATCATTTTCGCAAAAACTTTGTTGTCCTCAATGTGCAAGATATTGAAGATCTTATCGAAGCTAAGAAAATTGACGCGACGCAGCCAATTACTATTGAGAGCTTGCTCGCGGCTGGTGTTATTAAGCAAGCCTTGGATGGTTTGAAAATTTTGGGCATTGGCACCATAACGCAAAAAGTTTCGATCGTTGCGGTGGGCGCATCGAAAACGGCGCAAGCCGCCTTGGAAAAAGTGGGGGCAACGCTTACCTTGGAGCCTTATAAATCGCTGAAAAAGGCTGTCCCAAGCGTTTCTTAAGATTGTTAGGATCAAACATGGCATCGGCTGCCGAGCAACTTGCTGCGAGTATTAATTTTAAGTCTTTTGCAAAAGCAAAAGATTTGAAAAGACGCATTTTATTTACGGTCATTGCCTTGATTGTTTATCGTCTCGGTACCTATATTCCTTGCCCAGGTATCGACGCGAGCGTTCTTGAGATGATGTTTCGGCAGCATCAGGGGGGGATTTTAGGTATTTTTGATACGTTTGCAGGCGGTGCTTTGAGTCGCATGTCGGTGTTTGCTCTCAATATAATGCCTTATATCTCTGCTTCTATTATTATTCAGCTGATGACAGCCGCTATTCCTTCTTGGGAAGCCATGAAAAAAGAAGACGAAAGTGGGCGCAAAACACTCAATCAGTATACTCGTTATTTAACCGTTATTCTTGCTGGTTTGCAGGCATATGCCATTGCTGTTGGCTTGGAAGGTATGCGTGTTGGAAACGCAGGCGCCGTACATGATGTGGGTATCTTCTTTCGTGTGACGACGGTTGTAACGCTTGTAGGCGGTACTGTATTTTTAATGTGGTTGGGCGAGCAGATTACCGAGCGTGGAATCGGCAATGGCACGTCTATGTTGATTTTTGCAGGGATTGTTGCAGGACTGCCTACAGGTGTAGTGCACTTGCTAAGTTTAGGGCAGGCAGGGGCCATTCAAGAATGGGTTATTTTGCTGATTTTTGTATTGGCGATTGCAGTTGTCATGCTGATTGTATTTTTTGAACGCGCACAAAGAAAAGTGCTGGTGCATCATCCCCGTCGTCAGGTCGGCAATAAAGTTTACGGAGGGGAGAGTACCCATTTGCCTCTGAAACTGAATACTGCAGGGGTTATTCCCCCTATTTTTGCAAGCTCGTTGTTAGTTCTGCCTATTACTATTTTAGGGTTTCGTGGTGGCGCAAATGCACCAGAATGGCTTACGCAACTAACCGCTATGTTAGGACACGGGCAACCGCTGTATCTGGCTATTTACGCCACACTCATTGTGTTTTTTGCGTATTTTTACACGGCAATCGTTTTTAATCCGATGGAAACAGCAGAAAATCTCCGTAAAAGCGGTGCTTTTATACCAGGCATTCGTCCTGGAAAAAACACTGCCACCTATTTTGACGCTATTTTGACCCGCATTACGGCGGTGGGGGCATTCTATCTTGTGGGCATTTGTTTGTTGCCAGAGTTTCTCATCGCGCAGTTTAGTCTTCCTTTTTACTTTGGTGGAACGAGTTTGTTAATAGTTGTTTCGGTAACGATGGATACCGTTGCACAGATTCATTCTCATTTACTGGCGAATCAGTATGAAGGATTGTTGAAAAAATCGAAGCTGAGGGGACGAAAGGCGTGAGGCTGATACTATTTGGGCCTCCTGGGGCAGGTAAAGGCACGCAAGCGGCACGCCTTCAAGATGTATACGGTATTCCGCAACTCTCCACAGGGGATATGTTGCGTGTGGCGAGTAAAGGCAGTACGCCGTTATGCGTTGAGATTGCAGCGGTAATGCAGGCTGGCGCATTAGTGTCAGATGCGATTATGGTTGCAATGATTAAAGAGCGTATCGCGCAAGCAGATTGCCAAAAAGGGTTTATTCTCGATGGCTTTCCTCGTACACGGGAGCAAGCTGTTGCCCTCGATGCAATGTTGACGGCGCAAGGCATGAGGATTGATAAAGTTTTAGAAATACGTGTTGATGAACAAGCGGTCGTCGCACGTGTAGCGGGTCGTTATAGTTGTGCGCAGTGCGGTCATGGCTATCATGATTATTTTAAAAAGCCTGTGGTTGCAAATATTTGTGACAATTGTGGCCACACAGTTTTTATTCGTCGTGCGGATGATAATGCAGAAACGGTTAAAGCGCGCTTGCAAGCTTATGCGAAGCAAACAGAGCCTGTTCTGCCGTATTATCAAGAACAAAAAATTCTAATAACACTTGATGGGCTGCAAGCAATTGATACCGTGACTGAAACTATTAAAAAGTTGTTGGAACCAGTTGACAATCATCGACAGTTTAATTGTGAATAGAGTCTAATGTAAATAGTTGACAACGAATTTAAAGGCGATAATATGCGCCTTCTGGTTTTGCCTTGTGTGCTGTCGTCGGTATAATAAACTTTTTGTAAAAGTCGCTAGTGTCGCGTCCATAGATTAAGATTACATTATGGGGCACCTCTAAAAACCCTTTTATCGGGATGAGTGGCTAGGAAAGGCTTGCTGAGGAAACGTAAGCGTACATAAGGGTACGTGCGGCTTTTGAAGCGAGGCTTGACAACGCCAATCGCCCTAGAAAAGAGGTTTTTAGAGGTGCCCTATGGAATGTACACGACACTAGGATCTAGCACAAGACTTAGGCAGGTGAGGGCTTTTTTGAACGAGGATTAAAAAGCGATGCTTTTTTAACCCCAAGCCAATGAAATTTTGTTTTGCAAGCTTGAAAAGGCCCAGCAAAGAGATTAGTTGGAATTGGAAAGAGCAAAAAAGACGAACGCTGCGTGAGTCCTGTCGCAAATAGCAGGCCCTAGCAAAAAATGTTATCAGAGAGAAATTTTTAGGAGAATCCCCCGTGGCGCGTATAGCAGGTGTAAATATTCCAACAGGCAAGCGAGTGCTTATTGCGCTTACCTATATTCACGGCATTGGTCGTGAAACGGCAACCAATATTTGTAAGGCATTAAAGATTGAAGAATCTCGCCGTGTAAATCAGCTTGCGGAAGAAGAAGTCTTGCGTATTCGTGAGTTTATCGACAAAAATATCACCGTTGAAGGGGATTTGCGTCGTGAAGTTTCTATGAATATTAAGCGCCTCAACGATTTGGGGTGTTACCGTGGTTTGCGCCATAGGAAGCGTCTTCCTGTGCGGGGGCAGCGTACACATACGAATGCGCGTACACGCAAAGGTAAGGCAGTCGCGATTGCGGGCAAGAAACAAACAAGCGCGAAGAAGTAACGAAGTAGGATACTAGATTATGGCTAAGGCTCAAGCAACAGCGTCAACGCGCGTTAAAAAACGCGAAAAAAAGAATGTAGTTTTTGGTGTTGTTCACGTTAACTCTTCTTTTAACAACACAATAGTGACGATCAGTGATCAGCAAGGTAACGCTGTTTCTTGGTCTTCTGCTGGCGCGCAGGGATTTAAGGGATCTCGTAAATCTACTCCCTATGCGGCGCAGATAGCCGCAGAGAACGCAGGGCGTGCTGCTATGGAGCATGGGATGAAGACCGTAGAAGTGGAAATAAAGGGTCCTGGTTCAGGTCGGGAGTCTGCTTTGCGTGCCCTGCAAGCAATAGGGTTGGTTATTACTTCTATTCGTGATGTGACACCCATTCCACACAATGGTTGCCGCCCTCCAAAACGCCGTCGTGTTTAATTTGTAAATTTCTAACCACAAGGTTGATATTATGCTGCAAGAAAATTGGCAAGCCCTTATTAAGCCGCAAAGTCTTCGGATTGAGCAAAATGCAAACAATGAAAATATTGCTGTTGTTGTTGCAGAACCTCTAGAGCGTGGATTTGGGCTGACATTAGGCAATGCGTTACGTCGCGTGTTGCTGTCGTCGCTGCAAGGGGCGGCGATTACATCTGTAAAGTTTAAAAATGTACTGCACGAGTTCTCTTCTATTGAGGGGGTTCGTGAGGATGTAACCAATATTATTCTTAATATTAAGCAAGTTGCTTTGTTTTCACACAGTCAAAATCCAAAGCGCCTTACTTTGTCCGTTAAGGGGCCTTGTGTTGTAACTGCTGGGATGATTGAATCTGCCCATGATGTAGAGGTGAAGAATCCTGAACTCGTTATCTGTACTCTTGATAAAGGAGCGTACTTGGACGCAGAATTCACAGTGGGGGTTGGCAAAGGCTACGTGCCTGCATCGCAAAACCGTCCTGAGGATGCGCCTATTGGGTTGATTCCTGTTGATGCATTGTTTAGCCCTATTCGTCGCGTTGCTTATAAAGTTGAGAACACGCGTGTTGGACAAGTGACTGATTACGATAAGCTTTCTTTAACGGTTGAAAGCAATGGTGCTGTTCGTCCTGAAGATGCCGTAGCGCTTGCTGCACGGATCTTACAAGATCAAATGCAATTGTTTGTGAACTTCGATGATCCAAAAGTTGAATATGCGAAGGAAGAAAAAGCGGAGCTACCCTTTAACCGCAACTTGCTGCGCAAAGTTGAAGAGCTTGAGCTTTCTGTGCGGTCTGCAAACTGCCTCAAGAACGACAACATCGTTTACATTGGTGATTTGGTTCTGAAATCAGAGAATGAGATGCTTCGCACCCCGAATTTTGGTCGGAAGTCTTTGAATGAAATCAAAGAAGTGCTAACAAACATGGGGCTGCATTTAGGTATGGATGTGCCGGAATGGCCGCCAGAAAACATTGAAGAATTGTCAAGAAAATTAGAGGAATCCTACTAAGGATAAACACTATGCGTCATAATATTGCAGGTCGTAAACTCAGTCGTACTAGCACACACCGTAAGGCATTGTTCGCTAACCTTACCGTTGCGTTAGTCAAGCACGAACAAATCCAAACAACATTGCCAAAGGCAAAAGAATTGCGTCCATATATCGAAAAGTTGATTACAAAGGCTCGTGATAACTCTTTGCATACGCGTCGCTATTTGATTGCGATGCTGGGGGATGAGGCTGCAGTTTCTAAATTGTTAGATGTGTTGGCGCCACGCTATGCGCAACGCGCAGGGGGCTATACGCGTATCCTCAAAGCGGGTTTCCGTAAGGGCGATGCAGCGGCTGTTGCGATGATTGAATTGGTTGATAGAGATATCACTGCAAAAGGCAAGGATTCAGGCCCTGTGCAAAACACAGAAGAGCAGGCAATTGCCGCGTAGGCTGACGATGAAATACGTTCTCTCTTTTATTGTTTTTTTGATAACCCCGCTTCTGTTAGCGGGGTTTTCTTTTGCTGTAGAGATGCGTGTTGTGCCCACAACGCAACAACAGCTGCAATACTCCTATGCACCGATTGTGAAGCAGGTTACCCCTGCGGTGGTGAATATTTACACTCGTCGAGTCGTACGGCAACAGGCAACCTTGTTTAACGATCCGTTTATCCAAAACTTTTTTGGCAATAGCATGTTACCCTATCGGGATCGTGTTGAAAACTCGTTGGGGTCTGGCGTGATTGTTGATAACGATGGCTTGGTAATGACGAACAATCACGTCATTGCCGAGGCGGCAGATATTAAGGTTGTAACCGCAGAAGGCAGCGAATTTGCGGCTAAAATTCTGTATCGCGATGAAAAACGCGATTTGGCCGTTTTAAAACTTGAAGGGGCAGGGCAACACTTGCCGTTTTTACCATTTGGCGATGCCGATACCGTGCAAGTGGGGGATGTGGTGCTGGCGATTGGCAATCCCTTTGGTGTAGGGCAAACGGTGACAAGTGGGATCGTCTCTGGTTTAGCGCGGACAACAGTGGGGATTAGCGATTATCAATTTTTTATTCAAACAGATGCCGCGATTAATCCTGGGAATTCAGGGGGAGCGCTGGTTGATATGCAGGGCAAATTAATCGGCATTCCGACGGCAATTTTCAGCCGTAGTGGCGGATCAAATGGCATTGGTTTTGCGATTCCTGCAACCATGGTAGAAGCAGTCCTGCAAACGGCGAAAAAAGGCGGGATCGCGAATCGTGCGTGGCTGGGCGCAACGGGGCAAACCGTTACATTTGAGTTGGCGCAATCGTTGGGCTTAGACAAGGCGGGTGGCGTGCTGGTGAATAAGGTCTCCCCCAAAAGCCCCGCAGGCTATGTCGATATTCGCGAAGGCGATGTTTTGTTAAGCCTTAATGGGCACGTATTGCATGATGTAGATACGCTAAAATTCCGCCTTGCAACACTCTCCGCGGGGGACGTTGTAAAAATACACGTGTTGCGGGCGCGTACAGCGCAAACGATACAGGTTGCTTTGGCAAAACTTCCCGAAATGCCACCCCGCGATGAAACCGTGCTGGAAGGAGATCAGCCGCTGACAGGCTTGCGCGTTATTAATATTAACCCTGCTGTAGCGGAAGAATTTAATCTCGGTGAAGAGAGTGTTGGCGTGATTGTCACGGGCGTTGTTGATAATTCGTTTGTGGCGCGATTTGGTTTGCGGATGGGTGATCGGGTGCTTTCGATTAATAGTGAGAAAGTCGTATCCGTAAAACAGCTGCAGAAATTGCTACGCAGTAAAGCACGGCGCTGGGTAATTGCGGTGCAGCGCGGGCAACAAGTGTTGCAAATACGGATTAATTAGAATGGCATTTTTTCATACAGTTCCCGCAACAGAATCAGGGCAGCGTCTCGATCGCTATTTGTTAAAGCAATTTCCGCATTTGAATTTCGCACAGGTGCAGAAACTCTTGCGTACAGGGCAAATTCGCGTCGGCGGGAAACGCGCAAAATCCAGTGATAAGTTGGAAGGGGGCGCAGCGTTGCGCCTGCCACCACAGATTAACGATATTGAATCCAGCAATGAATACACCCTCAGCAAACAACAGCAAAAAATGCTCGAACGGGCAATTTTATACCGCGATGCAGACATGATGGTGCTGAATAAACCGAGTGGACTTGCCGTCCAAGGGGGCAGCGGGATTTACGAAAATCTCGATGATATGCTGAAAAGTTGGGCGAAAGATCAGCCTGTGCCGATACAACCAAAGTTAGTACACCGCTTAGACAAAGAAACGAGCGGGGTGTTGTTGATTGCGCTCCATCGGGAAGCAGCGGCCGCCTTAGCACTTGCCTTCAAGCAACGCACCATGGAAAAACTCTATTGGGCATTGGTAGTGGGCGTGCCGCAATTGCAACAGGGGCGCGTTGATGCCGCAATCATGAAAAAAAATGAGGCATTTGGCGAGACAATGCAGATTGATGCGGAGGGCAAAAAAGCCCGTACCGACTATCGCATTATTAGCAAAGTCTTCAAGCAAGCGGCATGGCTGGAATTGCGGCCGCAAGAGGGGCGCACCCACCAGTTGCGGGTGCATTGCGCGGCACTCGGCACGCCCATTCAAGGCGATGATAAATATATGGAACGGAAAGATTTCATCCAAGGCGACGACATTGCCGATCAACTCCATCTCCATTGCCGTCAGATGTCGATCGTCCATCCCAAAACGAGCAAAAAAATGACGTTTATGGCGCCCCTGCCGCCGCATATGGTGGCAACGTGGAAATTTTTGGGATGGGAGCTGAGCGAAGGGGGCTGAAGAATGTAAAACTCCCCGCCAGAGCCGAGTTGGCGGGGAGTTTTAGGGTTATCAGTTGAGAATGTCAGTGATTGGCAACTCTTGCATGGAGGAGCGGTCAGAAGCAAAAAAAACAAAGAAATCTTTTTGCTTCTCACAAAACGCAACTAGACTATATAGTTGTTGTAGAGTCTTTATCTCTACAACCGCATAGGCTTCCCCTTCGTGGGATAATCCCACGCTCTCTTTTTCCCAGAGCTTTGTGATCTCTTCGAGCGTTTGATTTTCAACCATACATCCTCCTTTGGATGATAATGATCATTCTTGATCTCGGTGTTCAAGAAAATATGTAACTCAAGATTAATATATATATATATATTGTCAAGCATTTTATTTTTGTTGTGCAAAAAAAGACCGCCCCTTTTATCAACGAGGAAAATCCCTCACTCATAAAAGATTCGGTCGGGTTGTATTATTTGCGGCACGATTCATCGTGCCTTTTCTTTTCTAGCGTTAATACCAGACAAGGCCGTATACTTCTACTCTTGGTGTAGAATTGTAAATGCTTCTTGTTTTTTTAGACTGGGTGTGGTGCGGCCATAACTTTCCAGCAGGGCACAAAAATTTTCTCTGAGCGCGATATCATCAATACGATAATAGGCATGCACAAGACGCAATGTTTCTTGGCGTGTCATCGGATCATTTGAAGGGGCTTCATAGATAACACTCTTTGCTTCTTGCAACACGGCGGCGGATTGGGCCGGTAGCGTCGGATACTCAAGGGTGTTTAAATCCTCGAAAAAAAAGGAGATGGGGACTTTGAGAAGTTTACTAATTTCGTGCAACCGACTTGCACTGATCCTGTTCGCACCACGTTCGTATTTTTGTACTTGCTGAAAGGTGAGAGCGAGCGCTGTGCCTAATTTCTCTTGGCTAATCCCCAACATCGTGCGACGCAAACGCATCCTTTGCCCAACATGAATATCCACAAAATGGGGGGGATTTTTTTTTATAAGACTCATTGTATAATCTCTTAACTAAAAACCTAAAATTTAAATTTCTACATATGGTTGTATATATCGCATACATGAGTATGTTTGTCAAAGATAATTTATCGGCAAGCAAAAATTTGGAAAGCATACAGGTTGATGTTTTGCATGGCAGCCGTTGCCGAGCGTGTTCAACAATATTACAGGACAATATGATCAGGGTTTGCATTTACAAAAGATCCTGCAACAACAAGCACGTTGTTAAATAGCGGCGGGCATTCTTCCTACCCCTCCACGCCACTAAAATCCGCCACGCGTTGCACCAGCGCACGGAAGGCGTGTAAGATAAACAGGCGATTTTGCCGCACCGCCGCATCCTCGCTATTCACCAGCACCTCTGTGAAAAACGCGTCAATGGCGGGGCGCAGGGTCGCGAGTTGCTCTAGCATCGCGGTGTAGTCCGCTGTTACCGTCATTATCCCCACGTTATGTGGTAGAGACGTTTCTGGACCCCTGCTTTCGCAGGGGATTCGCCGCGTTTTTGGATTCTCAGACCGCATCCCCTGCGAAGGCAGGGGTCCAGTTTTTTGGTTTTCAACAGGATGGGGAGTGAAGTGCTCCAAAACAGCCTGCAATGCCGCAACCAATGCCTTTTCCGCAGCGTCTTGCAGCAATGCCGCGTCAACAATGCCATCATAGCGGCGTTTGTCTTTCTTCTCCTCAATAGTCAGGATATTCACCGCCCGTTTATACCCCGCAACCAACGCAGGCGCATTCGGGTTCGTGCCAAGGAAGGCTTGCGTCTGCTCAATCGCCTTTTTGTGGGCAACAAGGTCACCAAACTGCGGTTGTGCAGCCAAAACAGCGTGAATGATGTCGGGGCGGAGATTGTGGGTATCGCGGAGGTAGACGACGAAGCGGTCTTTGATAAAGTCCATGAGAGCGGGGAGCGTTTGCCGTAAGGTATCGACTTTCAACTGCCCTGCAAGGGCGGCAAGGGCTGCATCAAGAATCCCTGCAAGTACAGACGGAAACGCATCGTTGTCACCAAAAGCGGGTTGGAATTGCTGTTTCTCAAACAACCCATTCTCCACAATCAACCGAATAATCCCAATCGCCGCACGGCGCAACGCGAACGGGTCTTTCGACCCCGTAGGCTTTTCGCCAATCGCAAAAAATGCCACCAACGTGTCCATTTTATCGGCCAAGGCAACTGCGATACTCACAGGGTTGGTGGGCACAGGCGCATCACCAATCGGCTGATAATGCTCGCGAATAGCAAGGGCGATATTTCTATCTAACCCCGCTGCTTCCGCTAAATAACTCCCCATAATGCCCTGTAATTCGGGGAACTCGCCGACTACGCCGCTGGAGAGGTCTGCTTTGGCGAAGAGGGCGGCTGTTCGTGCGTGTGATTGTTCAATATCCACAGAATCTGCAAGATACACAACAATTTCGGAAATCCGCGATGCCTTCTCAAACACCGTCCCCAATCCCTGATGAAACACCACGTTCTTCAGCGGCTCAAGGAAACTCTCCATCCCTCGCTCAACGGCTTGTTTTTTATCATTTTCCCAGAAGAACGCCGCATCAAACAGGCGGGCGCGGAGCACTTTTTCATTGCCTGCGATAATCGCCAAGCCTGCATCGCTACTCTCTTGGTTGGCAACCGCGATAAAATACGGTTGCAATGTGCCCGCTGCATCATAACACGCAAAATACCGCTGATGACTCGCCATGCTGGTGGTGAGAATTTCAGGCGGCACGGTCATAAATTTCGCGTCAATTTGCCCGAGGAGCGGCACAGGATGCTCATTCAAGCCCGCCACTTCATCCAGTAATTTCTCTTTAAAATCAATGGTACAGCCTGTTGGTGCAAGCAATCTACCCTGTTCAACAATCCGCTGTTTGCGCGTCTCAAAACACGGCTCGACAAACGCTTTCCGCAAGGTAGCAAGGTATTCTTGTGGGCTGTTTATTTCCAACGCGTGAGGTGCATGGACACGATGCCCCACGGTTGTGTTATTAAACACCAACACAGCTTGCCCCTCATGCCATTCTGTCACATAGCCTGCGGGATAGTTCTCAAGATGATTGCCAAGGTCAAAGCCCCCCACCAAGGGCACGCCATTGAGCACCGCCAAAATATTCTGCAGTGGGCGCACCCAGCGGAACGCACCACTGCCCCAGCGCATGGATTTCGCCCATGTAAATTCCAGCAAAATTTCACTGATAACAACAGGGAGAACGGCAGAAAGCAGGGTTTCTGGCGTGCGTACCGTCGCGTAATAAGAGAGATTGCCTTTGCCGTCCTCTCTTTCTTCTAAGGCACGTGCCTCAACCCCCACACTCCGCAAAAATCCCTCTAACGCTTGTTGTGGCGCACCGACTTTAGGGCCTTTCCGTTCTTCGGTGGTGGCGGGTTGCATGGCGGGGAGTTTTTCCACCAACAACGCAAGGCGACGTGGCGTGACATAGCTTGTCGCCGAAAACCCTGTAATGCCGCGCTTTTCCAGCTTTTGTGTAAACAGGCGCAACAGGTCTGCCCGTGCGGTCTGCTGCATCCGTGCGGGGATTTCTTCCGTAAGAAGTTCCAGAACAAAGGAGTTTTCTGTTTTCAGTGCGGGGTTTTGAAGATTTGAAAACGTTTTTTTACCTCGTGCCTCGTGCCTCGTGCCTATCGCCTCTTTTGCTACCCACGCTTCACAACAACCCTTTGCCAACGCCCGTACCCGCCCAATATAGCTGGCGCGTTCAGAGACACTAATCACTCGCCGTGCATCTAGCAAATTAAACAGATGGCTCGCTTTGATACAGTGGTCATATGCAGGCAAAGCGAGGCGTTGCGTGAGCAAGTGCTGGCATTCTTGTTCGGCATCAGCAAAGTGTTGGAACAGTTTTTCGGTGGTTGCCTGCTCAAAGTTATAAGTAGAGAATTCCTGTTCGTTGCGGAGGAAGACGTTTCCATAGGTAAGAGGCGCAAGGCGCGAGGCGCGAGAAGAGGAAATCGTTTCTTCCGTATCCTCCCTCGTGCCTCGTGCCTCGTGCCTATCCCCTTCCACATACACCAAATCATACACATTCTCCACGCCCTGAATATACATGGCAAGACGCTCTAAACCATACGTAATTTCGGCGGAGACAGGGGCACAGTCAAATCCGCCAACCTGCTGGAAATAGGTGAATTGCGTGACTTCCATGCCATCGCACCACACTTCCCAGCCCAAGCCCGCTGCGCCCAAAGTCGGGCTTTCCCAATCATCTTCCACAAAGCGAATATCATGCTTAGAAATATCTATTCCCAAGGCTTTCAGGCTTTCAAGATACAGTTCCTGAATATTTGCAGGCGACGGTTTCATGAGTACTTGAAACTGATAATAGTGCTGGAGACGGTTTGGGTTGTTGCCATAGCGGCCATCGGTGGGGCGACGGCAAGGCTGAACATAGGCAGCACGCCACGGTTTTTCGCCTAACGAACGGAGGATGGTTGCAGGGTGAAATGTACCCGCTCCCATCTCCACATCGTAGGGCTGAAGCAACGCGCAGCCTTGATTTCCCCAGAATTTTTGCAGGGTGAGAATGATATTTTGGAACGAGCAAAGAGGTGTCATCATCAGCCCACGTTAGCAAAGGGTATGTTTTGACGCAATAGGTATAAAACTGTGGGTTAGGCACAAAATCAGTGTCAAGCAAAAATAGAACTGGATTTTGTAAATTTTCCTCTTGCCATCACAAGATATAGGGGTAGATTCTTTGTGTAGACACAAGATATAGTAGGAAGAGGCATCAGGCAACAGGGAGTAGGCAACAGAGGCTCCTCCTTTTTTCTGCTGATGCCCGATGCCTGCCCCCTGATGCCTTAAAGGAGATTCTCCCATGCTCAACGTCCTGCAACGCCAAAGCGGTATTTCCGTCACCGTTGATGATACCCGCGATGCCAAGCTTACTGACTTCGGTAAAGCCGTGCTTAAAGACAGGTATTTGCTGCCTGATGAGACCTATCAAGAGCTGTTTGCCCGTGTTGCCAGCTATTATGCGGATGATTCGGCGCACGCCCAGCGGCTCTATGATTACATCAGCAACATGTGGTTTATGCCTGCAACGCCCGTGCTCTCCAATGGCGGGACAGACAGGGGCTTGCCCATTTCCTGCTTCCTCAATGAAGCCGATGATAGCCTCAATGGCATCGTTGATTTATGGAATGAAAACGTGTGGTTAGCAGCACGCGGCGGCGGCATTGGCAGCTATTGGGGCAATTTGCGCTCAATAGGCGAGCAAGTGCGCGGCAATGGCAAAACTTCAGGTGTTGTGCCGTTTATTCGGGTGCAAGACGCGCTCACCTTGGCGATTTCCCAAGGTTCTTTAAGGCGCGGCAGTGCGGCGGTGTATTTGCCGCTCCGTCACCCTGAAATTGAGGAATTTATTGAATTGCGTCGTCCCACAGGCGGTGATCCTAACCGCAAAGCGCCGAATTTGCATCACGGGGTTCTCGTGCCTGATGCGTTCATGCGGGCAGTCGAAAACGATGAAGAATGGGCGTTGCTTAGCCCTAAAGATAAC
>JBILKT010000202.1:0-3070 GCA_044376545.1 Alphaproteobacteria bacterium | reverse complement strand
GGTCATCCTCAAACGCGCTGCTTATGCCCTCAAAACAACCGTCTATCAACTAAAAGAGAAATTACTCTACGACTATGTATATTCAGCGTTGAATAACCCACTAAAATTTGTGACGTAAATCACTGTGGTGCGTAAGTCCTGTTAACGTTACTGTCTCCTGAAGCTCCTTTATCTTACGTTTTTTTGTTGTTTCAACGGCACAATCAGCCCAATTTGGCTTAATACTTGTAGCTGTGTGGTTTTAATATCTTTGCTATCCGCGGTTTTGCCTGCCGCCAGCACAGCCTGACCAAACCCTAGTTTCGCCGATTCTTTAAGACGCAACGGCGTTTGGCTGACGGTGCGGACTTCGCCCGATAAACTTACCTCGCCAAACAGCACCATATCGGAGGGCAGCGGGGTATCTTTCAAGGCAGACAGCAAGGCGGCAGCAACGGCAAGATCTGCAGCAGGTTCGGTGATTTTAAGGCCGCCCGCAATATTCAAATACACATCTTGCCCAATAAACGACAAGCCACAGCGTTTTTCCAAAACCGCAAGCAGCATCGACAGGCGATTGTTATCCCACCCCACCACCGTGCGGCGCGGTGTGCCCAACGGGGAGGGGGCGACAAGGGCTTGAATTTCCACCAACAATGGGCGCGTGCCTTCAATCCCTGCGAACACGGCTGTGCCACTCACAGGGCTGCTTCGCTCCGATAAAAACAAGGCTGAGGGATTCGGGATTTCCTCTAAACCCTTGTCTGTCATAGCGAATACGCCGATTTCGTCGGTTGCGCCAAAACGGTTTTTGACGGTGCGTAAGATACGAAACTGATGCCCCCTGTCGCCCTCAAAATAGAGCACCGTATCCACCATATGTTCCAGCACACGCGGGCCTGCCAGCGTTCCTTCTTTGGTTACATGCCCCACCAAAATCACACAAAAATTACGTTTTTTGGCAAGGCGAATCAATTCTTGGGCGCAAAAGCGCACTTGCGCCACGGTGCCGGGGGCGGAATCCAACACATCACTGTAGAGTGTTTGAATGGAATCAATAATCACAAGGGCAGGGGGCTTCGCGCTATCCAGCGAGGCCATAATGTCATGGAGGCTACTACTAGACGCCAAGGCAACAGAGGCTTTCGAGACCCCCAAACGCGCGGCACGAAGGCGGATTTGATCCAGTGACTCCTCGCCCGAAATATAGGCAATGGGGACAGTATCACTGAGGCGTGCCGCGAGTTGGAGGAGAACAGTTGATTTCCCGATTCCGGGGTCGCCACCAATCAGAATGGCAGAGCCTTGGACAATCCCGCCGCCGCACACGCGGTCAAACTCGTTCATCCCTGAAATCAAGCGTGGCTCAGGCTTTGACGTACCTTCTAACGCCACGAACTCTAGTTTATGCCCACCTTTGATTTTCTTGGTTTGGGGCGATGCGCCGCCGCCCGTGTCTTCCACCAACGTGTTCCAACTACCACAGGCATCACATTTTCCCTGCCAGCGCGGGGCACTGGCGCCACATTCTTGGCAGATAAAACGGGAGGAAGATTTAGACATGGTGATATACCGCTCGCACCTCAAGATTTGCCTTACAACAAGACTCGAACTTTCACCTCACGCATTACGAGTGCATCACTCACCTGATAAAAACATGAGGCTACAAAAACGCGCGATATTTGTTACGGTGGTTCCCCCGTGATTCCCAAACACAAAAACGGGAAAATCCAAAAACTCTGAAAGCCGCAGGAAATATGGCGGGAGTGACGGGACTCGAACCCGCGACCTCTGCCGTGACAGGGCAGCGCTCTAACCAACTGAGCTACACCCCCTTAATTTTTTTCAAGGGGAAGGAATGCTCTACTACTTGTGTTTGTGTGGCGTGTCAAGGTTGATTGTCTTCGTATCACAAAATATTTGTAACTCCCTAGCTGCTCTTCAAGGCGCGGGGCACGAGGCACTAGGCACGAGGCACGAGGCACGAGGCACTAGGAAAAGAAAGAGTATCAAAATAGTCCCTTCTTTTTCCTCGTGCCTCGTCCCTTGAGGATCAGAAGATGACCGTAGCTAGGGAGTTACTTTTTGTAACTACCCAGCCCCCTATAAAATTTGCAATACATTGATTTTCAATGATTTTATTTTTGGCATTTTACCAAATCAGGGACAAAAACGCTGTTTTTGACCTCAAAAACTGGAAAACAGCACTCAGGCAAAAAATAAAATCATTCAAAATCAGTGTTTTGTGTCATTATAGGGGGGGGCTGGCAGGGCAATTGCATTAGGAATTTTATTCCTTTAAAAACAATATGTTACGCGATGGGCTTTAATGTTGAAATTCTAAAAAACCATTATTTTTCAATTGGTTATTTTTTCTAATGCAATCGCCCTGGGGGGCTGGGTAGTTACTACAAAAATCCTTCACCTGCGTAAGTCCTGTTATATTTTAATTATAGTATTTTATTAAAATCATGTTGTGTTTTTTGCTGTGATCTGATTGGTATACAACCTTGACTTTTCCAATAGCTGTGATACAAGTACTCCTAATTTCAACCTATAGGACGCCGTGCATCGCATTGGTTTACTACTGCTTTTTACCAGAGCGCAAAACTCTGGGACGTTGCAGACTTTTAAGAGAAGAGACAAGACTACTATGGCAAACGGAACAGTAAAATGGTTTAACGCAACCAAAGGATACGGCTTTATTCAACCTAGCGATGGCACGAAAGATATTTTTGTTCACATCAGTGCCGTTGAAAAAGCGGGCTTGAATAATTTGCGTGAAGGTCAGGCCGTACAATATGAATTGGCAACTCAAAACGGAAAAAGCTCAGCTGTAAACCTTAAAGTTTCTTAATTTTAATACGCTTTGCAATAAAAAACGACCGCCTTGCAAAACGCGGTCGTTTTTTTATGGGGTGGTTGTCACGTCTAATACCAATCCGCTTAGTCATCCGAAGGATTTCTGGACCCCTTATCTGCCTCCCAGGGCGATTGCATTAGAAAAAATAACCAATTGAAAAATAATGGTTTTTCAGAATTTCAACATTAAAGCCCATCGCGTAACATATTGTTTTTAAAGGAATAAAAT
>JBILKT010000201.1:0-3085 GCA_044376545.1 Alphaproteobacteria bacterium | reverse complement strand
TGTCTTGCCCACTGCTGCTATTAGGGCATCGGGATCATCCTTGAAGTCTTTGGATTCTAAGACTGCGTCCCAGCCGTCTTCTTTGCGATTTGGGTCTTGGGCATAGGCTTCTGCAATGCCAATCCGATGCAAGTTGAACAGTTTATAAACGTGTTCTTGTGCTTCGTTAATCTCGTTCAGAAGTATTGATTTTTTTTCTTGGCTTTTTTCTTGTTGAAGAAGAGTTGCGGCAACAGATTTGCTCTTATCTTCTAGAATGTCATTATATTCCTCTAGATCGAGTGTAAGTTTAAAAAAACCATCTTGGATGGCTTTTTCAACAGCATCCTTTGTTATGACAGACTGCTCAAGTGCCAATAAAATCGTATAGTTGCGAATATTATCGTCTTCAATAAGGGCAAGATAGTTTTTTAGTAGCGCATACTCAGGATCTGCTCTTAAATCGTCCGCAACAGCAACAACCATAAAAAATAACCACTATAGAATAATTAATATAACGTGAAATTCGTTTATGTCGACAATTCAGCGATTAGTCAAGGGCAGTTCTAAAAACGTCGGGGGGAGATGTCAACCGCCAGATCTTCCACCTTCAGCGCACCTTTTTTGACTAAGCCTTGTTGTTCCACATACTCTAGGAATGTCTGATAGCGTTGTACATCAAGCGTTGCGGGGGTGTTGCTGAACAACGGGATGGTGTCTTTCCACGCTAACGTATTGAGCGGATTGGCGTTCTCAGGGTAGGCTTTTTTGAACAGGGAAAAGCCTGCTTTGGGATGGGCTTTTACATCGGCGGTGGCCTTGGTAATAGCGCGGAGGAAGGCTTGAATAGCAGGCTTTTTCGCTTCAAGCGTGTTTTTATTGGCAACGAAAATCAGCTCGTCGTATGGTGGAACACCTTCTTGCTCGGGGAGGAACAGGCGGGCTTGTTCGCCTTCTAGGTGGATTTGATGGCCTTCAAAGTTGCGGAATGCGCCGATCACGGCATCAACGCGTTTGGTAAGGAGAGCAGGGGACAGCGAGAAATTTACGTTGATAAGCTCTACGTCTTTCAGCGTTAAGCCGTGCTTTTTGAGCATGGTACCAAGGAGCGCTTCTTCAAACCCGCCCACGGAATAGCCGATTTTTTTGCCTTTGAGTTGGGCAATAGTGGTGATGCCGCTGTCTGCTAATACCATGAGAGAATTCAGCGGTTGGGGAATGAGCGTGCCTACGCGCACTAACGGCAAGCCTTGCGCTGCTTGCACATAGAGTTGCGGTTGATAGTCTATGGCGAGATCGGCTTTGCCTGCAGCAACCAGTTTGGGCGAATCGTTGGGATCAGCAGGGGCAATCACGGTGACATCGAGGCCTTCTGCGGTGAAATAGCCTTTTTCTTGCGCGACGATAATCGGCGCGTGATCAGGGTTCACAAACCAATCGAGCATGAGGGTGAGTTTGGTGAGCGGTGCCGCCATCGCAGGGGTGGCTGTTAAGCCAAGGCAAAGTGCTACTGTAAGGGCGATTTTCTTCATATAATCTCCTGTTGTCGGTGTGAAAAATGGTGGGTGAAAGCGTGGGCAAGTCCGTAAAGTGATAGGGTGATGACGGCGAGAATGGTTAAAGCGGCGAACATAAGATCAATCTGCATGCGGGCGTTGGCATGGAGCATTAAATAGCCTAATCCGCTGCCGGCGCCAACCCATTCGCCAATCACCGCGCCAATCGGCGCAAAGGTGGCGGCAAGTTTTAAGCCACTACCTAAAGCAGGGAGCGCGGCGGGCAGATGAAGGCGCCAGAGAATTAGCCCCCGTTGTGTGCCCGTGATGCTGCGGGCAAGGTCAACCCACGCGGTGGGCGTGGCTTTTAGCCCATCATACAACGCACTGGTGACAGGGAAAAATACAATCAGCGATGCCATGATGACTTTCGATGCCATGCCATATCCTGCCCATAATACTAATAATGGTGCGAGCGCAAACACAGGGAATGCTTGGCTGATGAGGAGGAGGGGTAGGAAAAGTGGGCGAATTTTGGGGAAAGAAAATAAAATAACCGCAAAACCAATACCACAGCCTGTGCCAAGGGTAAAACCATAAATAATTTCTTGCAGGGTGGTGGCGGTGTGGAGCGCAAGCAGTGGGGCATTGTGCACAAGGCTTTTGAATACGGCAAGCGGTGTGGGGAGCAAATAGGGCGGGAGTTTGAGGCCCCATACCAGCCCTTGCCATAGAAGCAGGATGCTGGTGATGCTGAGGAGGGTAATAAGGGCTTTGGTCATGCCGCCGCCTGTAGCATCTGTTGCACATCGGTGCGTTGTATGGATTGCAGCACAGCGGGACTGCCCTCAAGCAGGAGAAAATGTGTGCCGAGGGTGAGGGCTTCAAACGGATCATGTGTTACGAGCAGCACGGTTTTGCCGTGCAGCAGGCGTTTGGTGAGGGTGTGCAGCTCCATGCGCGTGGTGTAATCTAGCGCGTAGAACGGTTCATCCATGAGGACAAGGGGGGTGTTTTGAAATAACGTTCGCGCAAGGGCAACCCGTTGGCGCATCCCGCCTGAAAGCTGGGCAGGGCGGTGGTTAGCATACTCTCTTAATCCTACGTTTTCCAGCAATGTTAAGGCTGTTGTTCGTTGCTCTGTTGTCAGGCGGCGGGTCTTCAGGCGTGCCGAGAACAACACATTCTCAAGGGCGGTGCACCATGGCAAGAGGCAGTCTTGCTGGGGATGATAAGTAGTGGTGACGGGTTTTGGGTTTTGGGTTTCGGGTGTCGAGGGGAGAATGCCCGCAAGGCTTTTCAACAGCGTTGTTTTACCCACGCCGCTGCGCCCCAGCAAGCACGTGATTTCTCCCTGTGGCAAAGCAAGCGTACTGGCAGCCATAAAAGGGGTGTTGCCAAACGACAACGCGGGAAAAGATAAACGATACGACGACATTTGCAAAAAAAATCTTGCGAGCGGTAAAGCCCGAACAGCACTAGCGTCGCGTCCATAGAGTAACATTATACCAATCATCTTTGAAACCCAAAGGAAAAAATGGACCCCAGCCTGCGCTGGGGATTCTCCTTGAGTAAGCAATCACCCTGAGCGAATCCCCAGCGCAGGCTGG
>JBILKT010000200.1:0-3102 GCA_044376545.1 Alphaproteobacteria bacterium | reverse complement strand
CTCGTGCCTCGTGCCTCGTGCCCCTACTAGCCCCCGTGCCTTGAAGAGTAGCTAGGGAGCTACCTTAAAACCTAAAACCTAAAACCTAAAACCTAAAACCTAAATCCCCCCCTCACGCATACTCCCACAAAATCTCCCGCAAATTATCAGTATTTAATCCTCTGCCGATGGCATGGAATTCCCATGTATTGCCATCAATCCGCTCAATTTCTGCAAAAATCATCGCTTGGCAGTTGGCATATTGCGGATCACGCGCGAGATCAAAACGGAGCATTTCCACGCCTTTTGCATCCACTGCATGAATATACGCCTGCTCAACATGCCCAAAACTTTGCTGGCGTTTAATCCCTTGATAAATTTGCACCACCACCACAATTTTATGATATTTGGGGTTCATGTAACTGAGGAGTGCGATAATCTGCTCATCATCACTTGTAGCATCGCTGCCCGTGCGGCTATCCCCCGTGAGCCACATCACACCTGACGTGTGGCGCAGATTGTTGAAAAAAACAATATCCGCCCCTGTGAGCGCAGGCTGCCCATCAGGCAAAGGGGGGCCCATGTTCTCGACCTTGTTTTTGTCATTCAGCAAAAATGCCACTGCATCAAGATCAATCCCATCGTCTTTTTTGGTGAGAAAATTTAACAGGCTGCGTTTCTTAGGGGCAACAGTTTTCCACCCCAAGCCAAACGTCACACGGGTGAGATCGTATTGCTCAGCCTTCAGGGTAACTGCTTGACCTTTGCGTAGGGATACTGCCATAAAGAACGCCTCAAACGGGCGTTGCCAGCGAGGCTTCCACCACCCGTCGAATGTATTTTTGATAGCTCACACCTTGTGTGGAAGCCCGTTTTTTCACGGACTCAAGCAAGGGTTTTGAAAAACGAATGTGCACGTTTTCTGTTTTGGGAAGGTCTTCCAAGGCGGGGGTGAAGGTGAAAAAGGGCGGGATCAACATTTCTGGTGAAAGATAGTCACTTAAATCGCCTTCTATGAAGGCTTCGAGTTCTTCATCGCTGTTAAAGTGCGGGAGTTTTTTCACCATAATTTTCGCGCCTCTTTTTCTCTCATATAACGCGCACTGATAGGGCGAATCATGATACCCATCTCTTTTGCACGCAACGTAAACCCTATAAATAATAACCGTTCTTTTGATCTGCCCACCGCGATAAAACGCTGCTCTGTATGACTAGAGTGCTTGGAGTCCGCGATGACACGATAGTTTTCTTCAGCAAAGAATGCCTCAATCTCGGCAATCGTCAAGCCATGTTTCTGGCATTTTTGCCGATTGCCTTCATCCCACTCAATGCCTGCAATGTTTAACTTCATAAGACTCTATCAAATTGGTGCACATTTGTAAACACAAATGTGTTGCTTTACGCCACCTCAACCCCATAATTCACCGCAAGAGCCGCCATGCCCCCTGTGTATCCCTGCCCCACGGCACGGAATTTCCATTCGCCATTATGGCGATACACCTCGCCAAAAACCATGGCGGTTTCGGTGCTGTAGTCTTCTGTTAAATCATAGCGGGCCAATTCTGTGTTATCATCGCTGTTGACAATCCGCATGAAGGCGTTACTCACCATGCCGAAATTTTGCTGGCGCAACGCAGCATCATGAATGGTAACCGCCACCACGATTTTCACAATCTCAAGCGGCACGCGGTCTAGATCCACTTTCACGCTTTCGTCATCGCCTTCGCCATCGCCTGTGCGGTTATCGCCCGTGTGCTCCACAGAGCCACAAGACGATTTGAGCTGGTTGTAAAAAATAAAATCATGGTCGCCCCGCACCCGCCCATTGGCTTGCACCAAAAACGCGCTGGCATCTAAATCAAAATCAATCCCAAAGGTTGAACGAGCATCCCATCCCAACCCTAAAATAATGTGGCGCAAATTGTTTGCCGCTTTAGAAAGAGAGACATTTGCCCCCTTAACAAGTGATACTGCCATTTTTAAACACCTCCGCCTGTTTTTTTATACCGAATTGATGACACCAATGACAAGCCTATAAACGCCACACCCGTCAAGCCCGTTACCACTTCAGGAACAGGGTGCACAATACTGGCAAGCATAATAAATGCGAGCACGCCAATTGCATAGTGGGCCCCATGCTCAAGGAATACATAGGAATCCAACGTACCTTTTTTGACTAAATATACCGTCAGCGACCGAACAAACATCGCACCGATGGTAAGCCCCAACAGAATAATAACAATATCTTGGGTCACCGCAAACGCGCCAATCACACCATCAAAGGAGAAAGACGCATCGAGAATTTCTAAGTAAATGAAACCCATAACACCAGAACGTTTCGCGGTGTTGACAATCGCCTCGCCCTCCTCCTCACTTTCAAAAAAGGCATCAAGACTATCCACCGCCACAAACAAAATAATCCCCGTAAGCCCTGACAACAACAAGGTATGCTGCTGTTCTGCTGGCACAAAATAATTCGCCACAGCAAGCACGATTAAAGAGACAAGAATATTGACGGATGCCATCTTGCCCATACTCGCAAGAATGCGCTCTGGCTTGCCCAGCCAATGCAGCTCCCGCTCTTCATCAAACAAAAAGCCAAGAAACACCAGCAACAAAAACATGCCTCCGAATGCTGCGATACTCACGTGGCTATCGGTTAAATGACGAGCGTATTCCTCAGGATTATTCAGTGCCATTTGTGCCACATCGCCCAATCCAAGACCTGTGGCAACCGCCACAATGGCAATGGGGAAAAACAAACGCATCCCAAACACGGCAACAAGAATCCCTACGGTTAAAAACAATCGCTGCCATTTTTCGTTCATTTCCTTCAACACCGTGGCGTTGACCACCGCGTTGTCAAACGACAAGCTCACCTCCATAATACTGAGGATGCCCGCAAGGGTGAGTGCGGCGATTCCGCCCATTTCATGGGTTGTGCCCCAATAATAGGCAGCCCCTAAACAAAGAAATGTCACCAAAAATGATAAGCGGAAATGTTGCACAGTGTCTTCTCCTTAGTATTGCGTGTGATTTTTATCACATTTTTTCAAAAGTACCACTGATGCAAATAAAACACAAGACATTTTATGCTTATTTAGGCTCTGTTGATAATTAAAT
>JBILKT010000046.1:0-10089 GCA_044376545.1 Alphaproteobacteria bacterium | reverse complement strand
TCATACTGTTAGCAGTGCCCCAGAAGTGGCTCTTGGAGACAAGGGTGCTTTTACCCTCGGAAACGAGGGTAGATGGATGTAATGTCAGGACAAAAACGCATGTCCTTAGGGGAGTGTGGTGAAACGTTGCGAAAACCTTTGGTTTGAACGACTGGAAACCCCACAAGCCTCTCATCTGGGAACACATACCGTGGCGGGGTCGCCTCTGCTCGGTATCAGTTGAACACATGTCGGATACAGTTTCTGTGCCGTTTTCTCTATCTTTCTTTCGAACTCTCCCCCTGAGCGGTTTCCCGAATCGGGGCTTTTGGCATGGGCGGGTGTTGGGTTTTCGGGGTTCGGTTTTGGGAAGAAGAGGCTATCGTTTCTCTGCCTGCTTCTTAAACGATAGTCTGCTTTGTTTTTTTCCTAAAACCCAACACCTAAAACCTAAAACCGAACCGGGGTTTTTGGTATGCGTGGGGTTTGGGTTTTTCGTGCCTCATGCTCGTTTAAGACTACCAAACAAGCGTCTTATCGTTGTGCGGTCGTCGTCACACCAGAAGTATTGCTCGCCATCGAAATGGCAATCCCTGTCTCTGTTGCGGTTGTGGGAATGAGTGTAGCGGTAAGCGTATCGCCCTCAACTTTTGCCGCACCGCTTTTTACAGGACCCTTCCAGAACATTTTATTGCCTTCTTGAGAGACCTGATAACAGCTCCAATCAGGCGTAGTTGACCACTTCGAACAAACCATCCCATCATCCGTCACTGTCCATGCACCTTTTTCTTTTTGCGCTCCATCATGATCAACAACTGTTTCTGCAGCGGCATTAAAGTATTGCTTCTGCTGTCCCTCAGCACCATCCCAAACAACAGCGTTGTTCACGAGGACAACACGAATTGTTTCAGCAGATAGAATGTCAGCAGCACGCACAGGCTGCGGCGAAACAATTATACAAAAAGCAAGAAGTGCAATAGATGCGAGGGTGCGTTTGTTCATCTGTTACTCCTAGTATTTCCATCTTGTACTTATATTTCAATAGTGCATGCAATTACCGTTACGTAAAAACAAAAATACGTCAAGATAAAAAAGCGGGACTGACAGCGATTTAAACACGCCAAGGTTGGGTGCGGTGCACAATAAAACCTGAAAAAGGACTCAACAGAGCCTAAGAAATATGCACACGCCACGGCGCAAAAACGTTCGCTATCCCCGAAAACGGCTTTTTGAATGCCTTGGTAATCTGAGGAATTTTCAACACATCTTCAATGCGCCGCGCAAGAAAATCAGCCGTATCTTGCTGGTTTTTACTCTCATCCTGCAACCAATACAGTAGCGTTGACAGATATACCCCTGCTAGCAATAGGCGTTTACTGTAAAAATTATAATCTGTAGACGTATCCCCCGCTAATCGCCAACATTGGTCAACAATTTGATAGAGATAATTGCTCGTATCCAGCGCACGGGTGGGCAAGGTATAATACCCCATCGCCGCCCGCACGGCAGGTTTGACATCTTTTAATAAGTGTAGACGCAACATCACACTGCTGTGAATTTTCTCGCGAATTTTTGCAGGCGGCGGGTTTTGTGCCAGAAATGCTTGTGCAAGGGCTGTATGCAAACAGTCATGCCAATATTCTAATACATCGGGAATCCCTGCGGGAAACAGGCAGAATGCCGTACCTTTTTCTAAACGTAACTGCTGCTCAGCCATGCTAATGGCGTGCGTCGAAAACCCATCAAACGCGACATTTGCCAAAATGGCCGCGAGCAATGCATTTTTTTGTTCTAAAACTGTGTTGTCCATGATAGTATAATAATCCGCTTCAAAATTTTCTTTGCAGATACTGTGAAGTTATGTATAGAAAGCTTCTGATTTTTCAATACCTACACTATGATAAGGTTGTTTTTGTGTTAGTAAACGTCCGTGATAACAATGTAGAGCAAGCTCTGCGTGCACTAAAGAAAAAACTGCAACGCGAAGGGGTTTTTCGTGAGATGAAAATTCGTCGTCACTTTGAAAAACCTTCTGAAAAGCGCGTGCGTGAAGCGCAAGAATCTGTCCGTCGTCAACGCAAACTTGTGCGTAAACGTTTGGAAAAAGACGGATTTTAGTCTATAGAAGCGACATAGTTTGAGCGTGTCGCCCTCTCACCCGCTAAAAGTAAGACTTAAAAATTTTTTCCTGTAAAACAGCGTGTTTGTGGTATAAATGCAGTATGCTGACATCGTATACATCGCATTTTTCTGCCGCCCTCACAAAAATCAAAGCAGAGGGTCGCTATCGTTGTTTTCAAGAACTCGAACGCAAAGCAGGGGATTTCCCCAACGCTTTGCATTATCGCGCAGAACACCCCACCCCTATCACTGTTTGGTGTAGTAACGATTATCTCGGTATGGGGCAACATCCCACCGTCTTAACAGCCATGCACAATGCGCTAGACCAGTGCGGCGCAGGCGCAGGGGGCACACGAAATATTTCTGGCACAACGCTCTATCATGTTGCCCTCGAGAAAGAACTCGCTGCCTTACATGGCAAGGACGCTGCTCTAGTATTTTCTTCTGGTTACGTTGCCAATGAAACAACCCTCTCCACTATTGCGAAATTGTTGCCCGATTGCGTGATTTTCTCGGATGCAAAAAATCATGCCTCAATGATCCATGGCATTCGCGAAAGTGGCGTTGAGAAAGTGATTTTTCGCCATAATGACACCGCGCATTTAGAACAGCTTTTGCAACAATATCCGCAGCATCGCGCAAAAATGATTGTGTTTGAATCGGTTTATTCCATGGAGGGCGACATTGCCCCCATTGCCGAAATTTGCACCCTTGCGGAAAAATACCATGCCTTCACCTATCTAGATGAAGTTCATGCCGTTGGCATGTATGGCGCTGAAGGGGGCGGGATTGCACAACAACAGGGTGTGCAGCATCGCATATCCCTCATTCAGGGCACCTTAGGTAAAGCCTATGGTGTGGTGGGCGGCTATATTGCGGCAGAGGCTGCGGTGGTGGATTACGTACGCAGTGCGGCTTCAGGGTTCATTTTTACGACAGCAATCCCCCCTGCTATTGCCGCAGGGGCGTTAGCTAGTGTGCGCCATTTGCGCCAATCTTCCATAGAACGCACCGAACAATACCGTAACGCAAAACGCCTGAAGCATCTGCTACAAGAAGCGGGCTTGCCTGTAATGCTCGGCGACAGCCACATCGTCCCCCTGCTGGTGGGCGATGCTGTGCAGTGCAAAGCAATAAGCGATACCTTGCTCTATCAATATAATATCTACGTGCAGCCGATTAATTACCCAACCGTCCCCAAAGGCAGAGAACGCCTTCGTTTTACGCCCTCACCTACGCACACAGAAACAATGATGCAAGAGTTAGTGACAGCACTAAAAGCCGTATTTGCGGCGAAAGAGGAAGATAAGCAGCGGGCGTGAGTCCCTACTCTCTGTTTTGTACAGACGAACTCGCCACAGGCACTCGCGCTTTGAGCCCTCGTAACATCGGCTTGACAACAGCGGGCTTATAGGCCGGAATCGGTGCATACAGTTGTTTACGCGCTTCAATCAATAATACCCCTGCAAACGAGGGGAACCAGCGTTGTCCAATTTTTTCCCACGCGGCAGCAGCTCTCAAGGAGACACGCCCCGTAAACGGCGGCATATACAGGGCTGATGCAAAACGAATGGGTGTGAATTGGTGGGCACGCAACAGGCGCTTTGCCTGCCGCATACTAAACGGATGCCCCTGCCCAAACGGCGTGCGCTCCAAATGCGCCCAAATACCGCGTCTGTTCGGCACAATCATCAACAATTTGCCATTCCCTGCTAATACCCGCCACACTTCTTGGAGCATCAGCTGCAGATTATCGGTATTTTCCACTGCATGCAGCAAAATCATCGTATCAATACTATTATCCGCAAACGGCAATTGGCTCTCAAGGGACAGCACCGACCGATATGCCCCTTCACGCGGCCACGCCACAATCCCTTGTTGTGCAGGCATCACGGCAAAGGTGCGCGGCGTTTGCTCCTGATAGGGGCGCAATAAAGGGGCAGCATATCCCAACCCCACCACCGTATCACTCGCCAACGTTGGCCATAATTCTAACAGCTTCCGCCGCAACAGCCGCTTAGTCACGCCCCCAAGAGGGGTGTTATAAAAATCCAATAAATCGGCAATATCGGGGAACATGTAGAACAGTATGCCCTGTGTGGCAGGGGAGGGCAAGGGGTGTAATACCAATCCGGTTGTAACTCCCTAGCTACAGTCATTTTCTGATCCTCAAGGGACGAGGCACGAGGCACGAGGGGCTAGGCACGAGGAAAAAGAAGGGACTATTTTGATACTCTTTCTTTTCCTCATGCCTCGTGCCTCGTTCCTCGTTCCTTGAAGAGTAGCTAGGGAGTTACTATTTTATTAACTTTAAAAATTCTCCATGCAAGTTAAAATTTGTGGCGAGAACCGAGCATGTTTGCAGCATTGTGTTGCCACCTTGGGCATCTGTTACCACGCCCCCTGCCTCTTTCACAATAAGAATGCCTGCCGCAATATCCCAGAGTTTAACATTCTCTTCCCAATAGGCATCACAGCGGCCTGCGGCAACGTAGGCTAGGTCGAGAGCTGCAGACCCCATGCGCCGTATGCCCGCAATGTGGGGTGATACAGCATCGAGTGCTTTTATCACGCGCTTGGGGTTGCCCCGTTCGCCACAGGGAATCCCTGTGGTGAGTAGAGCTTCATTCATATACATCCGCCCTGACACGCGGAGGCGTTTATCGTTCATAAAGGCGCCTTCGCCTTTTTCCGCCCAGAATGTTTCTTGCTTTACGGGATCATGGATAACACCCGCTACAATTTCGCCATTTGTCTCCACCGCAATGGAAATGCAAAAATGGGGAATACCATGCAGAAAATTGGTGGTGCCGTCGATGGGATCAACAATAAAACGGCTTTCGCCAGCGCCCTTTGTCTCGCCACTTTCTTCTCCCAAAAACCCGAAGGTAGGGCGAGCGAGCAGGAGTTCTTCTTTAAGCATTTTTTCAGTGCGAATATCAGCAACAGAAACAAAATCCGCAGGACCTTTGCGCGAGACTTGGAGATTTTCAAGTTCGCCAAAGTCGCGCAACATCGGGCGCGAAACTTTTTCCATTGCTTTGATGATCACAGTGACGAGGGGAGAGCGGCGGGAGGTGCGCGAATGTTGAGCCATGGTGTGTTTTAGTCCTTTGCGCGTTCAACATAAGTGCAATCCGCCGTGTTGACGACAACACGGGTGCCAGAGCCAATATGTGGCGGCACCATAACGCGGAGACCATTTTCCAACTTGGCGGGTTTATAAGACGAGGAGGCCGTTTGCCCTTTGACCACGGGTTCAGCTTCTACAATTTCCATGATGACGGTTTCGGGCAAGTCTACGCTAATCGGCTTGCCATCATAGAGCATGGCTTTAACCTGCATGCCATCTTGTAAGAAGGCAACGCGTTCGCCTAAGATATCGGTAGGCAAGGTGATTTGCTCAAATGTTTGCAGATGCATGAGCGTGATGTCGGTATCATCGCTAAACAGGTATTGATAAAATTCTTCCTCTAAGTGCACCTTTTCAAGGGTTTCTGACGAACGGAAACGTTCGTTGGTTTTTGTGCCACCCAGCAACTCTTTCATTTCTGCTTGAATATAGGCACCGCCTTTACCTGGTTGGGTGTGCATGGTTTTGGTGATGACCCACAATTTGCTTTTGTGCTCAACGATATTCCCGACACGAAGGTCATTAGCGCTAATTTTCATTTCTGTTGTTCCTGTATTACTTTATTATAGGCGGTAACGGCTGCGGCTGCACCGTCTTTATACTGCCAAATGCCTGAAGACACAGCGAGAAAATTTGCACCTGCTGTTATCAATGGCGTAGCGTTCTCTATCGTAATCCCGCCAATCGCGCAAGCAGGAACAACACTCATCGCGCACCAGTTGCGAAGGGTGTCAATGTCGGCAGGGGTGGCTGTTTCTTTGGTCACGGTTGGGTAAAAACTGCCGAACGCCACATAATCTGCCCCGCTTTCTGCAGCGAGCATCGCGGTGTGAGATGAATTATAGCAAGAAACGCCGAGGCTTCTGTTATTGCCTAGGGTTTTGCGGGCGGTGGTGACGGCACCATCGTCTTTGCCGATATGCGCGCCGTCACAGCCCTGTTTAGCGGCAAGAGCGTGGCTATCATTGAGAATAAATGCCACATCGTGGGCATGGCAAATCGGCATCAGGGTTTTTATGGCATCGATAATCGCAGATTCATCGCTCTTCTTAAGACGAAGCTGGAACGCTGCAACATCCCCTGCTTTGAGAGTATTTTTCAGCGTTTCTGCAAAATCTTCCAGCGCAAAGGCAGGCGGAGAGATAAGATAGAGGCGGCAGTCGGTGTAAAAAGACATAAGGGATTTCTAAAAAATTTCCTGCTCTTTTTTTATCGGCGGCATGGCGGAAGGTGCGAAAAACCAGTTTTCTGCCTCTAATGTTTGGGGATTATCCCCTGACGTTATGGTAAAACCATCAAAACCTGTAGGCAACACACTGAGTGCTGGTGTAAAATAGAGGGGAAGCGTCGGTAAGTTCTCCAAATAAAGCGTTGAAAGTGCTTGATACTGTTGACGCGCAGCAAAGGGATCTATCGTGATTGCCAGTGCCGCCAGAAGACCATCCGCCTTCTCATTTTGCCACCCACCATAATTCTCCCCTTGATAGTGGTTAGTTGTGTTGGGAATCGTGGTGCTCGCCAAAAACAGTACAGGGGCTTGGGGCACTGGCAGCGTTGAGCGTATCAGGGCAACGCCTGTAAACAAACGTTGCGGCAGAACCCGTTGTTCTAAATCCCGTAGGGGGGCGCTTTGTAATGTTGTCTCGACGCCTACTTCCCGCCATGCGTTGGCAATCAGCTGTTGGAGTGTTGTGAAAGCGGGGTCATCGCGTACCGTTGTAAATGCAAAAGAAAGTCGTTGTTGTGTTTGATTAACGCGAATTCCATCCGCCCCTTTTTTAAAGCCAGCCTCTTCCAATAACGCCATAGCTTTTTCTGGATTAAACGTCTTTGTTTCGGCGGATTGAGAGTGTGTTTTGTTGGCGGTAAGTCCGTTACTCAGAAAACGATTGCCCTGAAAGGCAAGGGCATTAAATTTTTCACGGTCAAGACTCAAAAATAATGCTCGCCGGACGCGCCGATCTTGGAGCAGCGGATTCTGCAAGTTTATCACAAGGTGTTCTAACGTGGTAGAGGGTGTGAGATGAATCGTTGCGCGTCGCGCATCAAGGCTTGTTTTGAGTGCCTCAAATGCTTGATCAAAATTTAATCCCGCAGGGGGCAGAATCATATCAATCTGCTTCTTCAACAAGGCTTCTTGTAACGCTTCTGCGTGGGGAAATACGCGCACGGTAATCCTTTGTAGCAGTGGTTTTTTGCTTCCCCACCATGCTATATTTGGTACAACAACAGCGTGTGCAGCATCCTTTGCTATTAACCGATACGGCCCTGCAAACAACCCCACATCAAAAGGTGTTTGTTGATAACGTGTTTCTTCAGCATAAGAGCTGTTGCTGGGCGCTTTGTCTGCGTGTGCCGAAAGCGGATAAAAACTATGAAGGAAATAAAGCGCATAACCATTATTGCTAAGAGATATAATGAACTTTTTTTTGTTTGTAATGGTAATGTCATGTATTTCCCGATAAAAAGGGAGGTCAATGCCTTGAGATAAGAGTTTTTTTGCTATTTGCCATGTAAAATAAAAATCTTCTGCGGTAAGGGGGGTGCCGTCTCCCCATACAGCGTTTTCAGGAAGGCGCACGGTGACAGTCACCAAATTACCGTTCTCGGCAGTCGGGGTAGCCTTCACTAAGCCATTCTCTAAGCTGGGTAATTTATCACAGAGCAAACAGACAGACTCTAGGTCAGGGGTAAGCGTGGTGATGGGGCGATGTATCAACGCACGCACCAATTTATCCGTAACGGTTTTCGCCAGCAGAGGATTAAGCGTTGTGAGTTCGGCTGTTGTGCCAATAACAATCTCTTGGCTAGGCATCAGCGGCGGTGCTAGTGGCGTTTGCGCGTTTGCCGCTGAGACGGCGAAAAAGCACAGCAACACAATAAAAAAATCCTTCATGCTATTTCTTGCTGCCATGCATCAGGGTTTTCCAAAAACCGTTGTACGCTGTTTAAGTGAACGTCGCTTAATAAGTGCTGTTGCGCCGCAAGAAAGAGAATATCTTCCCATGTTGCGAGCCCCTTAAGCGTAATGTTTAACGCAGCCAGCGGCGATTTTTGATAGTCAAAAATATTATAATAGAACACAACAATACAGTCATCAACCACTGCGCCCGACTCTCTAAGCGCGTTCACAAACACCACTTTGCTACCGCCATCGGTGGCAAGGTCTTCTACTAATAACACCCTATTTCCTTCAGCAAAGCTGCCTTCAATTTGCGCATTGCGTCCAAAACCTTTGGGTTTTTTACGAACATACAGCATCGGCAAATCAAGAATTTCTGCAAGCCATGCCGCGTAGGGGATGCCTGCTGTTTCTCCCCCAGCTATAGCTTTGAGCGAACTAAACGTTGGCGAGTGCCGCACAGCATCTGCCATAGCATTCATCACAAGGCGCCGCTCTTGGGGAAAAGAAATCAGTTTGCGGCAGTCCACGTAGACGGGGCTTTTTTTGCCCGAAGTTAATGTAAATGGCTGTTCTGGACGAAGCAAGACGGCCCCAATATCCAGAAGAATTTGCGCGATTGATTGAGAGGATGTTTTCATATTTCTTTACGATTTTCTTTACGATGCAACTGCATTGTTTCCAAGTTCAGTGCCCCCATAATATTCAGCCGTTTCCGGCTGGCATTCGTTTCATTGATAAACAAGGCCTTCGCTATCCGCTCTAAGAGCTTGTCCCGAAACTAACGCATGAGTTTAAAACCGATCTTTTTGGCTGCAAAATCACCCCAAAATAGGGAAAATACCCCAGTATATCCCGCTATTTTGGTGCGATTTTTCGCGCAAAAATCTCAATTTTTTCCTCGTGCGTTAGTTTCGGGACAAGCTCTAACGTCCACCCCTCATCATGCCAAAACACCACCTTCATCCGATCCCGAACACGCCGAACACGCCCATCACGTTTAGCTCGGTGGCGACGTATCATACCAATCCGCTTAAGTTTCTAAAACTTTCTGGACCCCTGCCTCCCGCTGCGCAAGCGCCTGCGCAGCGGGAGGCAGGGGTCCAGCTATCTTATTTATGACGCATTCCTTTAGAAACTTAAGCGGATTGGCATCAGTTCCTCTCGTTCTTCCGCTGTTATGAGTTTTCTTCTCATCTCCTCAATTCATCAGCTTAATCACTAAATGTCAATCTCTTCATTCGATAGGGGTATACCATGCCTTTTTGGCCTTCTTGTTAAAAGGGATGAGGCGCTAGGCATGAGGCACTATACCTATCGCAACTGAAGAAGTTGCGATGAAACGCTCAAGCGCCGCGCGGGCTTTACCGCTCGCAAGATTTTTTTGATAATCTTGAGGTGCGAGCGGTATAGTAGAGCATAAATTGATATTTTCCGTATTTTCTGGACCCCTGCCTCCCGCTGCGCAAGCGCTTGCGCAGCGGGAGGCAGGGGTCCAGCTATCTTATTTATGACGCATTCCTTTAGAAACTTAAGCGGATTGGTATAAGTTTTCTGACGCTTTTCCTCCCATTGGCAATCGCCCTAGAAAAGAGGTTTTTAGAGATGTCCTCATCGTAGCGGCAGAAGTTGCGATGGGTATAGTCCTCGCCCATAAAACACCGCATATTTCAACGCCCTATCGGGATTTGTGGGAATGGTAATCGTTTTTATAGGTTCAATACGTTGAAAAAATGGCACAAAGCCGATGCTATCAGCAGGGGGGACGACAAGGAGATATTCCCTGTTTTTGGCATCACGCAACGATGTTGTCATTTCATAATAATCTCTGATGTGCGGGGTGTTGTTCCATTTAATCATCACAGGTAACGCGCCGTGTGCGTAATATTTAAGCACTGCAAAAAGCATCCTGTCATCAACGAGAATGGCGGCATTCGGGTATTGTCGTTGAATG
>JBILKT010000199.1:0-3153 GCA_044376545.1 Alphaproteobacteria bacterium | reverse complement strand
GGTATTGGGTGAAATTTGTGGTAAAACGCGTGCCTGCAACGGCAGTGCGTCCACAAGGATTGTCATACTCTCTGACCTTACATAACGCTGATAATGCGCGTGTGCTTGGGTTTGATAACGCTCATGCAATTAAGCCTCATCCTACCCATGACCATCGCCACGAGGGAGAACGGGTAAAGCCCTATCTCTACACGGATGCACTCACGCTTTTGCAGGATTTTTGGCAGGCAGTGGATAAACATCTACAACAAGAAGGAATTATACCATGACAACACTCACTATCGGCATTGCGTCTTATGAACACATGAAAGCCCGCACATTAGCAATTGCAGCGGGCACGCATAAGCCTTCACCTGATGAACCAAAGATATGGTTTCCCAGCACGGAAAGCTTCAGCAAGATTCTGTCCGAAAAAAACCGCGTCTTATTGTCTATCATTGCAGAAACACATCCGCACTCTCTCACCGAATTGGCAGCGGAAACAGGACGAAAAAAATCCAACCTTTCCCGTACCCTTAAAACAATGGCGAACTATGGGCTAGTAGAATTGCGTAAATCGAAGAACGGGACTATTGCGCCACATGTTCCGTATGGAGCCATTCAGTTGACGATGTCGCTTTCTTTGTAAAGATTAGGAGAATTTCCTATTGCGTTCAAAGCCATAGTATTGTAAAAGCTCAACCCTTCACTGCGCTGTGGCTTTTTATTTTATAGGCATTGCCCAGCCAGTGCGCGTCAGTTTTTAAACAGACGCATCCCAACACAATCTATGGAGAAAAACATGCCTAAACTAAAGACAAAAAGCGGGGCGAAAAAACGTTTTCGCGCTACCGCAACGGGGAAAATCGTCGCCTACGCGGCGGGTCGCCGTCACAACCTTCGTCGTCGTTCACAAGACATGAAACGGAACTCAAGAGGGCCGATGATTCTGTGCGCTAGTGATGCAGGTTTAGTACGTAAGTACATGCCGTATCTATAAGGAAACGGGTTTCGAGTACCGTACCTCTACCTTCACACACAACATCTGGAGAACCATCATGGCTCGCGTTAAAAGAGGTGTCACCGCACACGCACGACACAAAAAAGTATTAGAACAAGCAAAAGGTTTCTACGGTCGCCGTAGTACCTGCATTCGTACCGCTAAACAAGCGGTAGAAAAATCATTGCAATATGCCTACCGCGATCGCCGCAACAAAAAGCGCGATTTCCGTGGGCTGTGGATTCAGCGTATCAACGCTGGCACACGGCAATATGGCGTAAGTTATTCTGTATTTATGAATGGGCTGAAAATTGCGGGCATCGATTTAGACAGAAAAATCCTGTCTGATTTGGCTATTCGTGAACCAGAAGCCTTCAAAGGCTTGGTTGACAAGGCTGTTGCCGCTGTTGCCACCAAAGCAGCAGCGTAGCTTTGCCCCTGATCGCCACTACGTCTGCGCTGGAGGCATTTTGCCTTGCAGCAGCGCAATCAGATTTTATCACCGTTGACACAGAGTTTCTGCGGGAAAGAACCTATTTCCCGCAGCTTTGTGTGGTGCAGGTGGCAAGTGCGGCGGGTGTCGCGGTTATTGATGCGCTGGATGCCAGCCTAGACCTCACACCCCTGTGGGACTTGCTCTATAATCCCGCCCTCCCCAAAGTTTTTCATGCGGCACGGCAAGATGTCGAGATTCTCGTTTATCTCCACGGGAAAGTCCCCGAAAATCTTATGGACACACAGGTTGCCGCCGCCTTGTGTGGCTTTCGCGATAGTATTGGCTATGACAAATTGGTCAAAGCCTTGCTGGGTGTGGAGCTAGACAAAACCTGCCAATATAGCGACTGGACGCAACGCCCCCTTTCAGCGCGTCATATTGACTATGCCGCACAGGATGTCACGCACTTGCGTCACGTTTATGAAAAACTCCGCGCAACACTCACCCGTAAAGGCCGGCTGGAGTGGCTTACCGAAGAAATGGCAACGTTCGCCAACCTTGATTTTTATCGCACGCATCCTGATGACGCATGGCAACGCCTGAAGCTGCCGCAAAACACCCACACAAATGCCCGTCAACGCGCCTATTTTCTTGCCATCTGGCGTGAAGAACAGGCGCAACGCCTTGATCTGCCTCGCGGGCATATCCTGAATGACGAAGGGCTCTTGAAAATTGCTGGCAGTGGTAGTGTAAAACCCGCCGTGGTACGGGCTGCCCTCAACCAGACACAGGGCGCATTGACGGAAAGCTTGTGCGCGTTTTTGCACAACCCACCGCCTGTCTCTTTCCCCACGCTGGAAAATTCCCAAACTGCCCTTATTGATGTGAGTAGCTGCGCCCCTGCCCCGCTTGCGCTCACCACAGATTTACTGCGCGTCTTGCTGAAATTTTGTGCCGCAGAGGCAGGCGTGCCCGAGAAGATGGTGGCAAACAGCGAACAACTGGAAATGTTAGCACGAGAAGCGGAAAAAGCACCCGTTTCCGCCCTCAAAGGCTGGCGGTGGCAGGTTTTTGGGCAACACGCTCTCGCCCTGCTCTCAGGAGGATTGCGCGTACAGGTGGGCGGCAAGCATGGTATTGTCGTTACAGAGACAGACTGATGAATTTATTTCCAGCCCCCCTCATGAAGACGGGGTCTAGTTACCAGAGCCATCCCCCATTCGTTAATTTTACCCCGCTCTACTCCACTAAAAGCACCTCACATTGCAACTATGTTTCACGTGAAACATTGTTTTCGCGGCAGAACTGAGCCAAATTTTCAAAAATCGGCGAAAATGAACAAAGAGTTAATTGCCTGTTTTTGCAGGAAAAAGGTTAATTCTCCCCCCACAATCATCCCCCAAACGGGTCAATCATTAGCATCGTATCTTCCCGTTTTGGGCTGGTGGGGGCGGAGAACATAAGGGCGCAAAAGAAAACACCCCTCGCCACAAGGGGCTGGGGTGTTTTGTTAAAAAATAGATAATTTGAGCAACTAATCAGGGATCTCTTCGGCACCATCGTAGGGGCGATAGTTCTCACTGAGTGAGACCTCGTCGATTTTTTGCCCAGAAAGCTCGATCAATACGGCTTCGTCCCAGACGATGCCTCTGCCATCTTGCCCTACTTGCAGGGGGATCCCAACTGTAGGGACAAATACAACCTTCAACTCCTTAAATATTCCGACAATATGCCCTTC
>JBILKT010000198.1:0-3157 GCA_044376545.1 Alphaproteobacteria bacterium | reverse complement strand
GTGCATGGCGGAAAATTATGGCGGCGGCCCTGTGGGGGTGGATACGCTGGCGGCTGCCTTATCGGAGCAACGCGATACGCTCGAAGAAGTCATTGAGCCGTATTTGCTGCAACAAGGGTTTGTGGCGCGCACGCCACGCGGGCGGATGCTGGCGCATAAGGGGTATAGTCATTTAGGGGTAACGCCGCCTGCTGTGGTGCAAGGGGGGTTGCAAACGGGGTTGTTATTTGGGGAAGACACTCTATAATGTTTTTGCAAAATAAGGATTTTAACAATGGAAATTCAGACAAGAACCCTAAGTCCCCTCCGTGTATTACAAATTCTGCTTGTGCTTGGTTTAATAGGCATTGCAAAAAATAGCTTCCAAGTGGTTGAAGGTGGACACAGAGGTGTGCGCATCACGCTTGGTGAAATTGATGAGAAGCCCTTGGGTGAAGGTCTGCACTTTAAAATTCCCTTTATTACAATCATTCATGAAACAACTGTCCGTGTTGAGAAAACAGATGTGCAAACGCAAGCGGCAAGTAAAGATTTGCAGAATTTAAAAGTACAAGCGGTGGTAAGTTGGCAGATTTCACCAGCAAGCGTTGCGAAAATTTACCGCAAATTTGGGGATGAGTATCAGCTTGTGTCCCGTTTGATTTTACCAGAGGCGTTATCGTCTATTAAAGCGGCGAGCACACAACGGAGTGCTGAAAACTTGCTGCAACAACGACAAGCCTTTGAAGAAGCAATTTTAAAAGACTTATCAATGCGCCTCATAAAAGAAGGGGTTATCTTGGCAGGGGTGAATATTTCAAACTTTGATTTTTCAGCAGAATTTAACCAAGCTATTGAAAATAAACAAGTTGCTCAGCAACAAGCACAGCAAGCCTATTATTTAGCAGAACGTGCAAAAAATGAAGCGCAAGCATTGCGTGAAAAAGCAAAAGGCGAAGCGGATGCTGAAATTGAACGCGCACGTGGCACAGCAGAAGCGCAAACAATGTTAGCGAAAACACTCACAGCACAGATTTTACATCAACAATGGATTGCAAAATGGAATGGGAATTTGCCAACAACGATTGCGGGCAATGATACAAACTTGTTGTTGTCTCTTCCTAAAAAAGACGGGCAGTAAACCCTCACCCCACTAACCCCTGCAGCCTTTTAACCAGTTGTGCAGAGACGTCTTCCCAACTGTGCAGCGATTGTTGGCGGAACAGGCGCAGCGTGGGATACAGCTGTGTGGTTTCGCCCTTAAAACCCCATTGCCAGTTGCACACAGGCGGCACAACGAGCCAAACCGTGATGCCCATGCTGGCGGCAAGATGGGCGACCATGCTATCTACCGTGATGACTACATCGAGTTGGTCAATGAGGGTGGCAAGAGCCGTGGTGTCGCCCACAAAGGGGCTACTATCGGTGATGATGCCGTGTACGCCGTGTTGTTGCAAGGCAAGCGTTGCGTCTTGCTGGAGGCTATAAAAATAGGTGTGCGGTACTTCTAGCAACGGCAGGAATGCAGCGAGCGTTGCAGTATCGTCCCAAAAAAGCCCCACTTTGACAGTGTCGATGGGCGCGTGCAGAAACTCGAGAGATGCCTCTTGTTCTTCAACATACAGATAGGGTTTATGGACTGCCATTTCCTCATCCGTAACCCCTAATAAAAAAGGCAGGCTTAACAAGGAGGCGTGATAGTCATATGCAAGAGGGGTATGTTCTAGGGGGTGTACACTGTCTGCTAAAGAGGAGCTTTGCAAGAGCGGCACGAGGTCTGCTTGGCAATGGAAGATAATTTTCGCGCCCCGTGCTTTAAGGAGCGGCAAAAAGCGTGCAAAGAATAGTGTGTCACTGGGGTTATGCTCTGCATAGACAAGAATAGTTTTGTTGTCAGGACTGCTGCCTGTCCATGCAGGTTTTGAGAGCGCGTTTTTTTGCATAGGGGTGTGTTTCCAGCGGCTTTCAAAATTGCTGAAGCCTTCTCGGTAGCTGCCCATGGTGAGCAAGGTGAGGGCTTTGTCCCATTCTGCCTCGGCGAGTGTGGGGTCAATCGATGTGGCGCGTTCAAAGCTAAAAATGGCTTCAGAAAAACGATTGAGACAGCGCAAAACGAGCCCGCGATTATAATACACCTCAGCGGTTGTCATGCGGTTTGCAAGGAGCGATTCAAAACATTCTAAGGCAGATGCATAGTCCCCCTTCAGCATCAGGGTATTGCCGATGTTGATGTTAAGGCGATGATCGTGTGGCTGCAGTTTTTGGGCGCGTTTATACAGACTGAGTGCTGCATCATAACGCCCGTTTTCTTTAAGGATAACGGCAAGGTTGACGAGTGCTTGAGTATAGTCAGGATTGCCGCGTAGCACACCGCGATAAAGGCTTTCTGCATGAGGCACATCCCCCTTGCGTTGTGCTTCAAGGGCTTGGGCGCAGGTGCGCGCAGCGTTTGTATCGCGGGGGGTGTGGGCGAAAGCCATAGAATCCGTAAATTTAAGGCGCGAGGCATGAGATATTAGGCATTGGGCATTGGGCATTAGGCACGAGGGAATACCAAGCGGCACTTTTTTCCCTTGCGCCTTGCGCCTCGTGCCTTTTGGCGTGAATACACCATCTGGGAAGTCACAAAAGCCATTTGGGCACCTCTAAAAACCTCTTTTCTCGGGCGATTGGCGTTGTCAAGCCAATGCTCAAAAGCCGCACGTACCCTTTGTACGCTTACGTTTCCTCGCATCGTCTTTCCTAGCCACTCATCCCGATAAAAGGGTTTTGAGAGGTGCCCATTTTTCTAAGGATACGTCGAACAAGGTTAATTTTTCGTAAACTTGGTTCTGTTGAGTTTTTATGGATTTTGAGGCGAAAATGGTAGTTCTCCGAGAAACGGCGCGGAGTGTATTCTTCATACATGAGAACCGTATCGCAGGAAAACTGACATTTGCAGACCAAAAGCCTTAGAAAATCAATAGAATCTAATCGCGCAATAGTTCATTAATACTGGTCTTGCTACGCGTTTTTTCATCCACGCGTTTGACAATCACCGCGCAATAAAGATGCGGTGCGGACGAGCCATCGGGCAGAATATTGGTATTCGGCTGGCTGCCTGCAACCACCACAGAATAGGCAGGCACGCGACCATAGAAAACCTCGCCACTAGCCCTATCAATAATTTTGGTGGACG
>JBILKT010000045.1:0-10170 GCA_044376545.1 Alphaproteobacteria bacterium | reverse complement strand
TTATTCATGCGTTATGTGACAAGATCAAGCTACGATTGCATAATGCTGGCGATGTCCATTCTTTTGGGGAAGACGAGGGGGGTGCCAGCATGGCAATCGCATTAGGAATTTTATTCCTTTAAAAACACTATGTTTCACGATAGGCTTTAATGTTGAAATTCTGAAAAACCATTATTTTTCAATTGGTTATTTTTTTCTAATGCAATCGCCCTGTGTCTCCCCCTGTGACGGAAAAAAATAGTAATACCAATCCGCTTAAGTTTCTAAAACTTGCTGGACCCCTTATTTTCGCAGGGGATTCGTCCCTGATCGAGCACGTTCTCCGAGCGAATCCCCTGCGAAGGCTGGGGCCAGAAATTCTTCGGATAACTAGGATGATTGGTATTACTCTATGGACGCGACACTAAACCCTGTTGACAATTAAACCGCTCGCAATGCATTTGTGCAAAGCTTCAGGTGCGAACGGTATAGACATCACAACAGAAAAAAATAATAAAGGATGCCATAAAAAGCACTTTACATTTAATGTTTTTTTGTGTAGTGAGGTGTGGTCAACTTATTTTGTATCACATACAGATTACATATGAATCTTCTTGAACAACTGGGTCTTTCCCCAGAGGTACTTATTGCAATTCTCGGGGCTGGTAATATTGTCAGTATCCCTTCTTCTATGCCAGAAGGCAGGGCGATTGCATTAGAAAAAATAACTCATTGAAAAATAATGGTTTTTCAGAATTTCAACATTAAAGCCTATCGCGTAACTTATTGTTTTTAAAGGAATAAAATTCCTAATGCGATTGCCCTGTGCCAGAAGGCTGCTTCATCCTACGTGCAACGTATACTGGAAACTTTCCTCTAAACCACGGGAGTAACGTCAAAACGAAAGTCCCTGTGGTTTTAGATAACGTACTAGTAGCCTACGTTATTCAGGTTCAAAGTGCCAAAAAATCCGTGCCATTGGCGGCGTGTGCACCCTAACATATGCGGCATCCAATTTTTAGTCTCCCCCTTGCGCCCCCTTAAGAAACACAGTAAACAATCTTTTTTGTTTTACGGTGCTCTTAAGGGGGCTTTTTTATGATCCCACGCTATTCCCGCCCACAAATGACCCGCATCTGGGAAGAAGACACCAAGTATAAAATCTGGTTGCTGATTGAGCAATATGCCTGTGAGGCACAGGCAAAGCTCGGGGTTATCCCCGCGAGTGTGGCGGAAGCTATTGCCGCAAAAGGCGTGGTGAACGCCGCAAAAATTGATGAGATTGAGCGGGTGACGAAGCACGATGTGATAGCGTTTCTCACCAACTTGGCGGAATCCATTGGCGATGAGGCGCGGTTTGTGCATCAGGGGATGACCTCCTCTGACGTGCTCGACACCTGTTTGGCGGTGCAGCTCACCCAAGCAACAGATTTATTGTTAGAGGGGTTAGACCGCGTGTTGGCTGCCCTCAAAAAACGGGCATTTGAGTATAAAGACACCCCCTGCATCGGCAGAAGCCACGGCATTCACGCAGAGCCGATTACCTTTGGCTTGAAACTCGCGACATTTTATGCCGAGTTCACCCGCGCCAAAGAACGCCTGTTATTCGCCCGCAAAGACATTGCCACCTGTGCGATTTCAGGAGCGGTGGGCACATTCGCCAATATCAATCCGTTTGTGGAAACGTTTGTGGCGGAAAAATTGGGGTTGGCGGTGGAACCTGTTTCTACCCAAGTTATCCCGCGTGATAGACACGCGATGTTTTTTTCCGTATTGGGCGTGATTGCTGCGAGCATTGAGCATCTGGCTGTGGAAATTCGCCACCTGCAACGTACTGAAGTGCGCGAAGTGGAAGAGTTTTTCAGTGCGGGGCAAAAAGGTAGCAGCGCCATGCCACACAAACGCAACCCTGTGCTCTCAGAAAATCTCGCAGGGCTGGCGCGGGTGGTGCGGGCGGCGGTGAACCCTGCCCTTGAGAACGTGGCGTTGTGGCACGAGCGGGATATTTCCCACTCCAGCGTTGAGCGCGTGTTTGCGCCAGATGCCACCATTGCGCTTGATTTCGCGCTGCATCGCTTAGGCGGATTGTTGGAAAACATGCTGGTGTACCCCGAAACCATGCAGAAAAATCTTGATCAGCTGAAGGGCTTGGTGTTCTCGCAACGGGTATTGTTGGAACTCACGCAAAGTGGCTGTAGCCGCGAAGATGCGTATACACTGGTGCAACGCAATGCCATGCGCGTGTGGGCAGGTGATGGCACGTTTATCGATCTTCTCGCCGCTGATGCGGATGTAACACGGTATCTATCGGTAGAAAAACTGCAGCCGCTGTTTGATATGGGCTATCATACCAAACATGTGGAGACGATTTTTGCGCGGGTGTTTGGATAGATGCAGTCACGTACGTCTTGCAGAATGCTGTTGGTTTTACTGTGGAGCGTGGGGATTTATCTTGCCTTCACCATCCCGTTAAATACTGATTCTGGCTGGTTGTTGTGGGTGGCACAACGGATGCTCGACGGTGCTATTTATGGCAAGGATATTGTTGAGCTTAATCCGCCGTTATCTGCATATATTCATTTTCCGCCTGTCTTGATTGCACAAGCGCTGGGCGTTTCAGTTTATCCTGTGTTTATTGCCTATACGCTTGCTGTTATTGGGATGTCGGTGTTGTTGTGCCAAAGGGTGTTGCGCTATAGTGGGTTGGATGACGCCGATAAACGGCTGATACTGCTGAGTTTAACGGGCGCATTGCTGTTTGTTTGCCATGCTGATATTCATTTGCCGCGACTTTCCCTTAAATTTGGCGAGCGCGAGCATTTTATTATCGCGTTTTTGCTGCCGTATATCCTGCTGTGTTGGCTGCGTGTGGAACAGCAAATAGCTCCCATCTGGTTAAGGGTTATGGGGGGTGCGCTGATGGGCTTGGCAGTCTGCCTTAAACCCCATTATGCGTTAGTGCCGTTATTATTAGAAGGCTATTGCTGTTACAAACAGCGGCGTTGGGGGGCATGGCTTAATCCAGCCACCCTTACAAGCGGTGTTGTGGCTATGCTCTATGGCATTGTTTTATGGCGGTATACCCCAGAATACTGGCCTATCTTGCATCTTACAATGGATGCGTATGGTTCGTTTGGATATGGTGTTTTAGCTAAATTTATCTTTTTTATGCCTTTTCTTCCGCTATTATTATTCTTAGGCGTATGGCAATGCTATCGCAAGACACATTCCTCGTTTCATTCCCTGTTGCCTATACTAGGGTTTGCTCTCTTTGCAGCCCAATGTGCAGGCGTTGTGCAAAATAAGGGCTACCCGTATCATTTTTTGCCGTTTTCTATACTGACGGTTTTGCTCGGTGTGATGAGCCTTCGTGCTTTCCTATCAAACGACAGTCTGCTCTCTTGTTTAAAAAAGCCTGCAAAACACAAAGCGTGTATGGGTGTTGTTGTTGCTCTACTCCTGATGGGATTGAGCATTGCATTGCCGCTTAGTGCGGGCAATTTTTCTTTCGCCTCGAAATCGATTCCACTGCAAACATATCTGAAGAAAATATCGCCACGCCCCCAAAATGCGGCGGTTTTATCGGTCGAGCACACTTTCTATTTTCCGAATACCAGCGGCATTTATTTTACGCCCCGCTTTATAGGGTTATGGCTTCTTGTCGCAGAAAAAACGTCGCTTCCTGCTGAACGCAAGGCTGAAATTCGCGCCTATTTACGCAATAGTCTAGCTGAAGATTTTCAGAAGCACCCGCCACAAATTGTTTTTGCCTATCCGCCAGACTTAGCAAAACTCATAAACACCCCGAGTGCTTTTCACGATGTTTGGCAAAACTATCAGAAAACGGATATTTTAGTTGTCTCTCCCAATTACACGTTTGATGTGTATACGTTGAAGCCGTAAGCGGGTTTACCCCACCAATGCATCACGCAAGGGGGCAAGCATCGCTACGCACTCTTGGGCGGCAGTGGGGTTGTTGTTTTTATTCACCGTATCAAGGCTGTAAATCATGAATTGCAGCAATTTTTGTAGGTTTTCTGCCACGTGGTTACCATCAGCGGTATCAATCGCTTGGGTGAGATGCTGTAACAACGCCTTGCTTTTGTTCACAGCCTTACTACGCGCAGTTTTATTTTCCACAAGGCAATAGTATGAAATGTCATTAAGGCTGTTGATCACTTTATCCATCAACCCTGCCACCTCTTTGGGTGTCAAGTATTGCGACGCAACAGCGGTATCTTTAAGTGAAACGGCATGAACAGACTGCATAGAATACATCCTTCAGTATAAAAATATATAGCGGTCTTCATCTAAATTGCTACATCGGGTCGCCCCGCCTTCTTGGTATCAATCTAAAGCAACACCGCTATAGTATACTGCAGTAACCATGCAAAAAGTGTGCCAGTATATCCAGTATATATAGACATCATAGCATAAACCTGTACCAACACTTTGTAAAACGAGACCCCGTCATGAAGACGGGGTGACGTTTGTATCTATGGAAGCCTTTCTAGACCCCGTTATGAAAACGGGGTGACGCTCTGTTACAAAGCCCGTCACCCCGTCTTCATGACGGGGTCTGGAAAGAAACGTATCCACTTGGTGCAGTTTTATAGTGTGATGTCTATATACAATTGTGTTGATATAAAAAGGGATTATCATGAGCGACCATAATCAGATGATAGAAGAATTACTGCCGCATACCCATGCTCTTGCAACGATTATGGGGGAAATTTCGGCGCATGCTTTTTACGATCCTATCACGATTCAAACAAAACATGACAAAAGTTTTGTCACTGCTGCTGATACGGCAACGGAGCAAGCTGCAAAAGCCTATTTACAAGAACATCGCCCCACTGATTTACTGTGGGGCGAAGAGTTGGGTAAGAGTTTCTCGGCGGTATCCGATGAGGATATTGTATGGGTGATTGATCCCATTGACGGTACCAAAGCCTTTATGGATGGGATTGCGTATTGGACGAATCTTATCGCCGTTTTTAAAGGTAGCACCTTATTATTCGGCATGATTAATCAACCGATTACGGGGGAGCGGTGCTGGGGAGGAGAGATGGTTCCAAGTGTTTATTCTTACATTGATCCCATGACTCAAGAGCGGCAAACCGTGTCTATGCGGTGTGCTAAGGTGACGGATATAAGCCGTCTTGCGTGGCGAAGCACGACAAAAAACTATATGTTACCTATAGATAAAGCAGGGTATGATGCCCTTGCAACGGTTGCACCCCCGCGAGAGGGGGGAGACGGGATGTTATATCTATCGTTAGCCCGTGGCAGAACCTTAAATTGTGTCTATGATGGTGATTTAGCCCCGTGGGATATTGCCGCTCCCGCGGCGGTCGTGTTAGGTGCGGGCGGTGTTATCACTGATGCACAAGGACAACCCCTCAACTTTATGCGAGACGGCAAAACAACAGTTGTTGCCGCTGCAACTCCCGCGTTGCATGCGGCTGTTTTAGGGATTATACAGCAAGGCGCACAAAACGTAGGTTTGTAAAAGATTCAAGGAAGTTAAAAACACTATGGACTGGTTGGAAAAATTAGTACGCCCCGCTATTGGCGCGATGAAGCCCTATTCATCAGCCCGTAACGAGGCAGGCGGCATTAAAGCAGACATTTTTTTAGACGCCAACGAGTTATTATGGCCGCCGTATGGTTCAACCGACGCGCAAGAATACAATCGTTATGGAGAGCCGCAGCCTGTGGCGTTGTTAGAGCGGCTTGCAGCTTTATATGGCGTGAGTACAGAGCAGCTTCTTGTCGGGCGGGGCAGTGATGAGGGCATCGAGTTGCTGGTGCGCTGCTTTTGCCGTGAAAATCAAGATAGCATTTTGCTGTGCCCGCCTACGTTCGGCATGTATAAAGTGGCAGCGGCATTGCAGGGTGCAGCAGTTATCAACGTACCGATCACAGCAGCGACTAACTATCAACTTGATGTTCCTGCTATTTTAAACACCATACAGCCGCACACAAAACTTATTTTCCTGCCCACCCCCCATGCCCCCATGGGACATGCTATGAACCCACAGGATATGCTGGATTTATGCACGAAATTGCGCGGACGGTGCGTGATTGTGGCAGATGAAGCCTATGTGGAATTTAGCGATGCGCCAGAGGGCATGATTCCGCACCTTAAAGCCCACGATAATTTGGTGGTGTTGCGCACGCTCTCCAAAGCGCATGCCTTGGCAGGCGAACGGATCGGCACGGTTATCGCCCACCCCGCGCTTATTGCCATGATGCAAAAAATTCTGGCAGCCTACCCGTTGCCGCGCTCTGCCGTTGCTGCTGCCTTGGCTGCATTGTCACCCGAAGGCTTGGCGCAAAGTGCGCACTATCGCCAAGTTGTGGTGAAAGAACGCGAACGCTTGGCAGCCGCGTTTCGCCAGCATAGTGAGGTGGTGAAAATTTTCCCCAGTGTGGGCAATTTCTTACTGCTGGAGGTCAAAAATCCTAAAATTTTTATGAAAACAGCGGCAGACAACGGTATTTTATTGCGTAACAGGGAAAGCGATGTGCCAAATTGTGTGCGCTTTAGCGTGGGACGCTGTGAGCAAAACGACCGACTGTTAGCAGCGTTTGGGTTGTTGTAGAGGGGGCTTTTCGGTTTTCGGTTTTTGGTTGTGGCAAGTTAAGGGATCAAGTATTGATGAGTCTCTGTCAAAGTTGAAGCCGCTTTCCTAAAACCAAACACCGAAAACCCTTATGAAAATCACTCTCCCCGATTCCTCCATCCGCGAATTTTCCTGTCCCGTTTCTGGCTTAGCCTTGGCAGAAAGCATTTCCAAATCGCTTGCCAAAGCGGCGATTGCCATAAAAGTGAATGGCGAAGAGAAAGACTTGAGCTTTGTTATTGCAGGCGATAGTGCGGTGGAAATACTCACCAAAGATCATCCCGCAGCCCTCGAGATTTTACGGCATGATGCCGCCCACGTGATGGCCGAAGCGGTGAAAGAACTGTATCCCGAAACGCAAGTAACCATTGGCCCTGCCATTGAACAGGGATTTTACTATGATTTTTATCGCGAAACGTCGTTCACGCCTGAAGATTTAACGAAAATCGAAAAGCGCATGAAAGAAATTGTGGCGCGTGGCGAGGTTATCACCCGTGAAGAGTGGGACAGAGACGAGGCGGTTGCGTTCTTCAAAAAACAAGGCGAGCATTTTAAAGCAGAGATTATTAGCAGTATTCCTGCTGATCAGAAAATCAGCCTCTATCGCCAAGGTAATTTTATTGATTTATGTCGAGGCCCCCACTTGCCGTCTACCGCCAAATTGGGCACCGCGTTTAAATTGATGAAATTGGCGGGCTCCTATTGGCGGGGCGATGCAACGCAACCGACTCTCCAGCGCATTTACGGCACGGCATGGGCAACGGAAGAGCAACTGCACGCGCATCTTACCATGCTGGAAGAGGCAGAAAAGCGCGATCACCGCAAACTGGGGCAACAAATGGGGTTGTTCCATTTTCAACCAGAGGCGCAAGGATCGGTATTCTGGCACCCCAAGGGTTTCACCATTTTTAATACACTGGAACGGTTTATTCGCAGTAAGCTGAGTAAGGCTGGCTATGTGGAGGTAAAAACCCCGCAGTTGCTGGATAATAAATTGTGGGAACAATCGGGGCATTGGGCGAAATTCCGCGAAAATATGTTTGTCGTGCCTGATGAAGTGCCGAACACGGTTGAGGGCGAGCCGATTTTCAAAGAAACGCCAAAAAAACTCATGGCGTTAAAGCCGATGAACTGCCCTGCTCATGTGCAGATTTTTCGTCAAGGGTTAAAGAGTTACCGCGATTTGCCGTTGCGCATGGCAGAATTTGGCTGTTGCCACAGAAACGAGGCGCACGGCGCGTTACATGGACTCATGCGTGTGCGGCAGATGACGCAAGATGATGCGCATATTTTCTGCACCCCTGAGCAAATTACCTCCGAAAGTATCGCGTTTTGTAAATTACTTGAAGAAGTGTATCAGGTGTTGGGCTTCGCCGAAGTGTCCGTAAAATTGGCACTACGCCCCGATGTGCGGGCAGGAGAAGACGCAACATGGGATGCAGCAGAGGATGGCTTGCGGCAAGCACTTCACGCTGCAGGATTAGCCTTTGAGGAAGCGGCAGGCGAAGGCGCGTTTTATGGCCCAAAACTCGAGTTTCATTTGACAGACAGCATCGGGCGGTCTTGGCAGTGCGGCACGCTGCAACTCGATTTTGTGCTTCCTGAACGGCTGGATGCAAGTTATGTGGGTGAAGATGGCGAAAAACACCGCCCTGTGATGCTACACCGCGCTATTTTGGGCACGTTAGAACGGTTCATCGGCATTATGCTGGAGAACACAGCGGGGAATTTGCCGCTGTGGCTGCACCCCACGCAAGTGATGGTCACCACCATTACCAACGAGGCGGATAGCTATGCCAAAGAAGTCCGTGAACAGCTGTTAAAAGCAGGCGTGCGGGCGGATATTGATCTCCGTAACGAGAAAATTAACTATAAAGTGCGCGAGCACAGCCTTGCTAAAATCCCGTACATTTGGGCAGTAGGCAAAAACGAAATGATCGCGAAAACCGTTGCGGTGCGGACATTGGGCGCACAAGGGCAAGAGATTGTGGACTTACAAAGGTGTTTAGAAAAGGTGGCAGGCGAGGCGGGGCTACCATAAAGAGTAATGTCAGATATAGAAAATGTACTCATCCGTTAAACCAAATCTTTTTGGCTGCAAAACCTCTCCAAAAGGGATATACTATGACCGCCTCACACAGCACAGACCTTGGGCTTATTGAAAACCAAACGCAGTTGATTGACTACTTGGCGGCGGGGTGCAAACCCAAAAACCAATGGCGACTGGGTACAGAGCACGAAAAATTCACCTATAACGTAACCACAAACCAACCCGTTCCCTATGAAGGGGATAACGGCATTGGGACGTTGCTGCAACAGCTTGAAAAACGCTATGGCTGGCAACCCGTTATTGAAGATGGCATTACCATTGCGCTCACCAAAAATAATGCTGCCATCTCCCTTGAACCGGGGGGGCAGTTTGAGTTATCAGGCGCCCCCTTAGAAACAGTGCACGAAACTGCCGCCGAAACAGCACAGCATTTTGTGGAAGTAGAGGCGATTGGCAAGGATTTAGGGCTAGGGTTTCTGCCCATCGGATTTCACCCGCAATGGACACGCGAACAAATGCCGTGGATGCCGAAAGCCCGCTATAAAATCATGCGGGAGTATATGCCGAAAAAAGGCAGTCTTGGCTTAGACATGATGTTGCGTACCTGTACTATTCAGGTGAATCTTGATTTTTCTTCGGAAGCGGACATGGTGCAGAAATTCCGTGCTTCCCTTGCATTGCAACCGATTGTCACCGCGCTGTTTGCGAACTCTTCCATTAAAGAAGGTAAGGACACAGGCTTTAAAAGCTATCGCTCGCATATCTGGACGGATACAGACAACGACCGCTGCGGCATTCTCCCCTTTGTGTTTGAAGACGGCATGGGCTTTGAGCGGTATGTTGACTATATGCTCGATGTGCCGATGTATTTTGTGTATCGGAACGGGCAGTATATCAACGCCGCAGGGCAATCGTTCCGTGATTTTATGGCAGAGAAACTGCCCGCCTACCCTAACGAAATGCCTGCTCTCAGCGATTGGACAGACCACCTTTCCACTGCTTTTCCTGAAGTCCGCCTCAAAAAGTTCTTAGAAATGCGCGGTGCGGATGGCGGCACACAGCCTTTTATCAACGCGCTACCTGCACTCTGGGCAGGTATTCTCTATGACCAAACCGCGTTAGATGCAGCAACAGATTTAGTGAAAAACTGGACGCAAGCGGATCACGTTTATTTGCGAGAATACGCGCCTAAGCAAGGGTTCGATGCTGTTGTTGCTGGACAATCTGTGCGCGAGTGGGCACGGCAACTCTTGCAGATTGCTACATTTGGGTTAAAGGCGCGGGGATATTTGAATGCGAATGGCGCGGATGAGACAGTGTATCTAGAGCCGTTGTGGGAACGGGGTGCCTAATACCAACAATCTTTGAAATCCAAAAGAAAAATGGACCCAGAAATTTTTAGAAATTTAAGCGGATCGATATAACACCTACCCAGGGCAATCGCATTAGAAAACACACAAAGTCAATAGGAAATCTGGGTTCATAAGAGCTTTCCGCATGAGTCTTTGAATG
>JBILKT010000044.1:0-10215 GCA_044376545.1 Alphaproteobacteria bacterium | reverse complement strand
ATAATCCGCCTACCTGCATCACTCTCTCCTCAAAAAGTTTATTCCTTGTAGCAAATTTCATGGTCTTTGTGTAATCAAAAGTTATCCACAGGTTTTTAGAACTGCCCTAAGGAAATGGGTGCAATGCGCTCGTCTTCGCCTGTATCTGGTGGTGTATTTAAGTACGTTGATGACGGTGCAAGCATCTGTTGATTGGCAGCCAATACAAGGATAGCATTCACTAGTGAGGGTATTATGGATGATACGTAATTCATAGCAACTCCTAAAACGCAAAGGCATAGCTTACAAGAGCACCCACCGTGTCGCGCTGCTTCCCTTCTTCTTCCTGCGTTTTCCAACCCACGTCAAAGCCAAGACCTTTCAGTGCGCCTTCCTGCAGGCGATAGCCCCCGGATACTTGAAACACATGCCCATCTTTACCCTCATCCACATCTTCGGCGGTGTTGTTGATGTGGGTGTAGCTTACGGCTGTATTCCACGGGCCGTGATATAAACCCGCTCCAGCGGTAAGGTTGGCGCGGTCATGGTCTGCCTCCCCCTCAAGGTGGGAGATATCGACATATTCCACAAACGTGCGTGCGGAGAGCGTTTCGGTGATTTTTGGATTGTAGCCGAGGGCAAGGCTGTAGCGCGTTTCATCATCCGTGCCGCCTTCTCCTGCTGCCTGTTTGGCAAAGCCGATGCGGTAGGTAAGATCCGTGATAAAGTCTACATCCAGAGAATAGAACTCGCTGCCACCCAAAGACACCGCAAACGACTCAAAACTTTCGGTGTTGGAAAGACCGCCGTCTGATTTTTGGGTATCGCCCCGATCAAACAGTACGGAGCCACTCAAAGCCGTGGTATCAGCGAAAAAGGTGCTGACATCAAGGCGGTGCTGGCCGTAATCAACGCCATCAACTTTAACGGCGCCGCCAAAACCAATCCGCTCGCGAATGCTGTATTCTTCAAGGGCTTGATATGTCCAGATACCGGGCGTGTCGTGATAATCAATCCCCACAACAGGATTGAATTTCCCTGCATAAAGCGCGTAATTTTTAGTATCATAGTTGATCGTCAATTGCTCAATGAGCAACGGGTGATCATCAAAAAAACGATCCTGCCCAGCAGGGCCACCACCGCCATGACCGCCCGCCGCACTTTCCCCCTCTAGCTTTACACTGGATTGAATGGAGAGTTTTTCATTGAAAGCAAAGCCAATCTCAGCGTGGGAGTGCGTGTAGGCCTCAGAAATTTCTGTGTCTTTATCATCAGCACTGTAAATGCTGTCGCCATGCACCAGCACATCAATATGGCCAAAAAAATGTGGGGTGTCACCCGCATGTGCCGCATGATTATGGCCGTGATGGGTATGTTTGTCCTCGGCAGCAAAAGCAGGGGTTGTCAGTAACGCACACAACGATACGCTGTACAAAAAAGGCTTCATTATAGATTGCGGCAACGACATTATTTGTTCCTCTGCTCTTGATACACTATATGTTACGTTATAATATAACGTTTTAACGCGTCAATCAAAAAAAGCAAAAAACTTTGTCGCTTCTCTACTCAATGAGTCTTTGTTTTCGCACACCCTTTGCATGTCCCGAAGACCTCTACTACAGAGGCACGGGGCTGGAAGCCTAAGCCTTTTGCCTTTGTGGGGATCAGGGCGGAAAGCTCGGCATCGCAAAACTCCTTCGCATCACCGCACGCATCGCAGATCAGGAACTGGCAGGCCTTGTGTTTACCCGGGTGGTGGCAGGGAACATACGCATTAAGGGCATGGACTTTATGCACGAGCCCTTGCGCTTCCAGAAAATCAATAGTGCGGTAAACGGTGGGCGGCTTAGGCGAACCAATGCCTTTTTTCCGCAATACCTCGATCATGTCATAGGCTTTGGTGGGGGCGCGGTGTTCCCACAGATGTTCCAGCAATACTTGCCGGATCGGCGTCATTTCTAAAGTCTGGCTATGACAATACGCCGTTACGATATCAGGGATCATGGGGCTATTTCCTATTCAACAGAGGGTGCTGTGGCGGCGTGGATGTGCTGTCTTGGGGCAGGCTGGCAACCAGAAACAATCCTGCAACCATTAAAATAAGCCCGCCGGCAACGATGCCCAGCAGGGCATGAATAACGCTCAGCAGCGTTTCTGACGCGCCAAACAGTTTCAATAAGCCTTTTTTAGATTGCACCGCCAGCACGGCCAGCGTGGCAGTGGTGATAAACGTGCCAAGACCCATTGCAAGGGTGGCTAACACGCCCGCCCATATCGCCCCCACGATACAGGCAAACACCAGCAACAAAATCGCCCCCGTGCAGGGGCGAATGCCGATGGAAAAAATCATCAAGACAAGCGACCATCTGTCGTTGGCAGTTGCCACCGCCGCAGGGTTTATGCCGTGGTTGCAACCTTCATGATGATGGTGCTGCTCTCCTTTAAGGTGCCATGCTTCGCGCAAGCCGCGTATGAGTAACGCCAGCCCCACCAGCGCCATAAAGCCATAGCCTGCTACTTCCAGCCACGCCGCCGCGTTTTCTGTTTGCTGCCGTGCCAGTCCTAAAATCTGATATAGCCCGAGCACTAACACAATTGCCGTCATGGCTTGCAGCAGAGAGGACAGCGCAGAGACGATGATGCCGCGCCTGAGCGTATGCCTGCCTGCCAACAAATACCCTGTGACAATAACTTTGCCGTGCCCTGGCCCGACGGCATGAAAAATACCATATAAAAAACCCACGCTGACAATAGAGATCGTTGCCGCCAGCGAATGGGTTTCCGCCACCGCCCGCAGCTCTGTACCCAAGGTTTCATGAAACAATTTTTGCTGTGCCTGCACCCACAGCAACATGGTTGCAAGATGCTCTTTCAGGGTGGGCAGGAATACGACAAGGCTTACGCCCACCCCCACGAGCATCGCCAGCAGGATGAAGCGTGCCTTTCTTGTGTGTGGCGACAGCGGCGCAGGCACTGCATCAGCGTGATGATGGCTACAACCAGTGTGATCATGATGATGGGGGTGCTTTTTCATGGGGCGCTCTTACTGTTCTTGTTATTGCACACACTGCACACTAACCCGTTCGGCAAAAAATCGTCCTAAATCATCAGGGGCAGTGGCTTTTTTGTCGAGGGCAGCGGCCATAGTAATAAAGGCAATATCGGGTTTTGGACGTTCGACGGTTGCTTTACACGTGCTGTCATTACCTACCACCACCCCTTCTTTTTTGAGGTGTTTCATCTCAATATAATAACTGGGGTCATAAATACGGTAGCTTACCTGCTGCTGGCGGGGGTTGATGGGTTTTTCGAGGAGAATTGTGAACGCAAGACTGATGCGTTTGTCTTTAATTTCCGATGTCACGTCTTGATAGCCTGAAAATTTCAGCTGGGTTTTATCCGCGTCCATAAACGTAAAATAGCTGTGGTCTTTTAGGTTGTTCAGGTTATCTTTGCCTAGCTCTAAAAGTTTTGCTGTGTTTACCGCGCCATTTTTGCCTGCCCCGAAATCCTTTAACGCAAATTCAGTGTAAAATTCATCAAACAGCCATGTCTCGCGCAAGCCCGTTATGTTTCCTGCTGTGTCGAAGAGAATTTCCGACTGCACATCAATCCATGCATGTGGATGCGCGTGCGCAGGTGTTATGCGGAAAAAAAACAGTCCCGAACAAGCGAGAAAAAGAAAACATTTTAAGGGGCGCACGATTTTTCTAGCCAACGTTTTAATGATGTTATACTGTAACATTATTTTATCCTTGCAGGCAATCAAAAAGCATGAGCCATTTTACCCCTAAGCCCACGTTTCTATCACAGTCTGCGGGCGCACGCTTGTTTTTTGTCGGTGTGCTGCTGGCGGCGGTATGGCTGTTAATGCTTAGTGTTTTATCATGAGTATCGTTTTTGAAAATCTCACCGCTGGTTACGACAGGCACCCCGCTGTGCACCACCTGTGCGGCACGTTGAAAGACAGCAGCCTTACCGCGATTATCGGCCCCAACGGCGGCGGCAAAAGCACGCTGCTTAAGGCGATGGTCGGCATGCTGAAACCTCTCTCAGGCAGCATTAAGAAAAATGGCAATTGCCGTATGGGTTATCTGCCGCAGGTGGGAGAGATTGACCGCAGCTTTCCCATGTCCGTCTTTGATACGGTGCTGTTGGGATTTTTGCAGCAATCCGGCATTATGGGGGGGATTCACAAACACCAGCGCCATGAAGCGTTCCATGCGCTGGAAAAAGTAGGCATGGAATCCTTTGCCAGCCGCCCTGTTGCGGCGCTCTCCTCAGGGCAATTTCAGCGGGTATTATTCGCCCGTCTGATGGTGCAAAATGCGGATGTCGTGCTGCTTGATGAACCCTTTGCGGCGATAGACAGCCGCACCACGGCAGATTTATTGCAAGTTTTGCTAAACTGGCACCAAGGCGGAAAAACCGTGGTAGCCGTGGTGCATGATTTTCCGCAAGTGCGTGCCTATTTTCCCGAAGCCTTACTGCTGGCGCGGGAATGCATCGCGTGGGGTGATACCCAAAACGTGATGACAGAAGAGAATTTGTGTAAAGCCGATAATCTTGCCCGTACATGGCACGACCACGGGGAGATTTGCGCCGCATGAGCACTTTGTATGCTGCCGTGGTACAACCGTTTATTGAGTATGGCTTTATGAGCAAAGCCATACTCGGCTGTGTGTTGCTGAGCCTGAGCAGTGCGCCGCTGGGTGTATTGCTGATGCTTAGGCAAATGAGCCTGATGGGCGATGCCATGGCGCACGCGGTGTTACCAGGGGTGGCGGTAGGGTTTTTGTTGGGGGGCGCATCGTTACCCTTGATGAGCTTCGGCGGGTTTGTCGCTGGCGTTATTATCGCTGTGCTGGTGGGGCTGGCGACGCGCAGCACGATTGTGAAAGAAGATGCAAACCTTGCTGCATTTTATCTTATGGCACTATCCCTCGGTGTGCTGCTGATTTCGCTGAAAGGCAACACGGTTGATCTGATGCATCTGTTGTTTGGCAGTGTGCTGGCGGTGGATGCAGCGTCGTTGCACCTGATGGCGGGTGTATCGTCATTCACCCTGATAACTTTTGCTCTGTTTTATCGCGGGCTGTTGGCCGAAGCCTTTGACCCCGTGTTTCTCCGTTCCGTCTGCAAAGGCGCGGGAATGTTTCACCTGTTGTTTCTCATTTTAGTGGTGGTGAACTTGGTGGCGAGTTTTCAGGCCCTTGGCACGCTGATGGCAGTGGGCCTCATGATGCTACCCGCTGTGGCTGCCCGTTTCTGGGCGCAGGGCTTTGCGCCGATGGTAGTCGTGGCGGCAGCTATTGGGATTACCGCCAGCGTGGCGGGACTGCTTATTTCTTTCTATATCAATGTGCCCTCTGGTCCCGCCATTATCTTATCGGCGGGGGTGATGTATCTGCTGTCTTTGCTGTTCGGCCGGTTTGGCAGCGTGCGGGCACGGTACTTCCCCTTCAAACACCTTAATCAATAATGGAGACTTTCATGAAAAAGACACTTACGGCACTTTTTTTGGGTGCAGGACTCACCTTGGGCACAAGTGTAGCCCATGCCGCGCCGCTGAAAGTCGTGGCAAGCTTTACCATTGTGGGCGATCTTGCGGGGCAAGTGGGTGGGGATGATGTCAGCGTCACCACTCTTGTGAAGGCAGATGGCGATGCGCACGTTTTCCAACCCACCCCCAACGATGCCAAAGCCTTAAAAGAGGCGGACGTGATTATCATCAATGGCCTGGGGTTTGAAGGGTGGATGAGCCGCCTGATTGAATCCTCTGGCACCAAAGCCCCTGTCATCACCGCCAGCAAGGGTATTGCCAAAACCCTGATCATGCGTGAAGAAGAGGAAGAAGGCCACAGTGGCCACGAACACCATCACCATGACAGCACCGATCCCCATGCCTGGCAAAGCCTGAGCAATGGCCGTGTGTATGCCAAAAATATCGCGGCGGCTCTGCAAAAAGCCGATGCCGTCAACGCTAAAAACTATGCGGAAAGAGCGGCAAAACTGGATGCTGAACTTGCCGCGTTGGATGCGTGGGTGAAAAAAGAAATAGCCACTGTCCCCGCCGAAAAGCGCCGCGTCATTACCACCCACGATGCCTTTGGCTATTTTGCCGATGCCTATCAGGTGACTTTCTTAGCCCCCACTGGCTTCAGCACCGATGATGAGCCCAGCGCCAAAGAAATGAAACAGCTGATACAGCAAATCAAATCCGGCAAAACCCGCGCCCTGTTTTTTGAAAACATGAGCAACCCGAATGTGATTAAACAACTCGCAACAGAAGCCGGTGCCGTGGTGGGACCAGCCTTGTATGCCGATGCACTTTCTAGTGCTGCTGGCAACGCCCCAACCTATCAGGCGATGTTTAAATATAATGTTACGGCGTTGGTAAAGGCGATGCAGCAAAACTAGTAAAACACACTCTAACCCGCAGACACAGCGCTAAACGCTGTGTCTGTCACTCAGGGGCTGTTTCGGGATATTCTTTGATGAAGCGGGTTTTTTCAAGGCGGTAAAAACTGTTGTTAGGGTCGTTGTTCAGAATCAACGTCCCCTCAACCAGAATCGGCTCCCATGTAAAAGGAATCGGCTGGTCTGATTTTACATCAATGACCATGTTATTTGGCGCATGATAATGCATCGCACATGTCGGTGGATAGGGGCCCATCAAAAAGTGCTTTTGGAGTGTATTCCCCTCAAGCGGAAACATATAGCCCATGATTTTTACTTGTTGGCCATCGTACTTTTTGATCTCACTGGTGAAAATCGGTGTAACGACAAAGGTATAAGCATTCGGAAACCCTGAAATCGGGGTTGACTGCTGGCGACTGTCTTCTTTAACCGCACCGAACACATCCCATGACAATGCCCCGTGTTCAGCTTTAATCGGTTCCATCCCATACAATGCCCTGCTGCCACTATCGTCAGACTGCTGCGTGGCATAGGCGGTAATAGAACGGGAGGCTGTTTCTTTTGGCGCATTGGATATAAACCCCAAACCATACGCAATAGCGTACACGCCCACAGCCGCGCCGATCAGTGCAATACAAAGTCTTTTGCGGCATTCAGGATGCATTGATTAACCTTTTTTATCCTACGCCCATCAATTATAGCTATAACCTGCTTTTTTCGCAGCAAAAATGTTCCTTCAGGAAGCGTCGCACAAAGAACTATACGCTGGCAAAACCTCATTTTTTATGTTACATTATAACACTATATTCAAGGAATAATCCATGGCATCTCCTCAGCTTACTTCTTTGTTTCAAAAGGCAGAGTCTGCCCTTGAAACGGTTTTTCACACCGCGCAAGATTGGTCGCTTTTAGGCCCATTGTGGCGCGATGCTGGCCATATCATTGGCTGGAAGCAACTGATTGATAAAAGTCCCTATTGGATAGATTTTCTGCCAACGCCTGCGCAACCTAAGTCGGAGGGGGACTTTTCTGAGCTATTGAAGACAGGAGGAGGCAGCATTTTCGGCGGCATAATCATTCCTAAGCAGCCTCTCATGAATGAACAACAGGTTCGTGAACTTACAGAGATTTTTCAAAATAATCCTGCTGCTGTGCGCATACAAAAACAAACGATCTCAAGGTTATTAACGCGCCTGCACGGCAATCATCATGCCCACCATCACGGCGATGATGACGCACATCGCGCTGAGCATGAAAAAGACCGCAATCATTTAGCGTTGCTTACCAAGGCATTAACAACAGCTTTTCCAGATATCAAGCCGCAGTCAAAAGAGATTACAGCACTAAAACTTAAGTCTGGGTTGAGCCGCGCTGAAAAAGAAGCCTTTCTTGTGCTGCAACGCCTCAGCAATCAATACGCGCCAGAAACGGCGGATCGTACATTATTGCAACAAGTGCGGCATGCACTCTCGCAGATACCGCTCGAAAAAACGAAAGTCGTTGTCAAACCGCAAGATTCTTTTTTTAACAAACTCCCTTGGCAATTATTACTTTCTGGCGCGATGCTTGCTAAGCCCGTTGTTGATTTGGGTAGTTTTGCTTATACGCAATGGCAGCCAGCACCCCCAGAGACACCAGCTCAAGAACAGGTGATTGGCGATAAACGAACGCTTGCTGAAGAGTCTGAAAAAGGATCTCTTTATTTGGGTGCTGTCAGCTTGGCTATTTTTATACTACTCAAGCGTGGGCGAGAGAATGGTGGGGTAGAAAAATCACTAAAAATCACCAGTGGCTTAGGACATTTTGGCACAGAATTTTCGATGTTGGCGGCTAATTTCCTGAGCAGTGCGGAGCAATATCCGCATCTTGCAGGCATGCTGGTGCAAATCGGCGATGCTGCTAAAGAACAAATTATTGAAACTGCCAGTGATATTGCGGTTGTGGGCACTGCAACGGATCTTGCGAAGGATTTATCGGCGCATCTTCCCATAGCCAATCAATCTGTCAAAAACAACGCAGAATTAGGGCTTTCCGTTATTCTTTCCGTTGCCGCCACTCATTCAATCAATAGCGCCTTAGAAGTGCTTTCCCCCGGCATTTCCGTCGGGTTAACGGCTGCCATGGCAGGCTATGCGGCACTTAAAACAGGTCATGCCGTCAAGAATGCAATAGAGAAAAATCATCCTCTCGAGGGAGAAACGACGGTATCCTTGCCCGCCGCACCTTCCTTAATGACGAGAGCCAAAAACATTCTATCAACTGCTAAAGCTGCTGTTACCCGCGCCATCAATCCCTCGCGTATTGGGCAAAGTTTTGCAGCAACGGCCCTATCAGTATTCGCTAATCTGAGCTTCTTTGCCCCACCCGCACAAACGCCCGTTGCACCAAGATTACCAACACCGCCTACTACCGAAACCATTACACCACCCCAAGCTGAAAAACTGCTGAGATTTTATACTTCACCCAATGGCCAGAAATTACAGGAGTTACAAAAACGCGGCGGCAGTGCTGCGGGTGATGATCGATATCGTCCTTCAAATCCAGCGCAATATATCCAAGATGCGAAAACACTTACGGGGCTTCCTGCTGAAAATATTGAGCAGGCAAAAGATAACATCGGTGCTTATACGGATCTTACCTATCAGCGACTCTCTGAAAATACAGATGTGAATACAAAACGCTATTTTAATGAGCAGTATCAGAATAATAGGAAAAACACACCGCATATGATCAAAGATACGGTGCAGGATTTAGAGAGCATAACAAAAAGACAGCAATCAAGCCAACCAGCCCCTCAAGACCAGCGCGTTACAGCTTTGCTGCAGGACATGAAAGCGCTGAATCAGCATCGTGCCGATCCAAATATGCAGATGCCTAAAATGCTGGATGCCATGGCGCATGAAACGGTGAAAACAGCTTTTGCACTGTTAGAAACAAAAACGGATATGACCGTATCGGATATTGAGAAAATCCGTTCCTTTTTGAGTAGCGAAATTTTTGAACGAGGGAATGCGCAGATTACAGGCGGCGATATTGCTAAGGCAAATATGTTGTTCACACAGTGGGATAATTCAGGGCGTTGCTGAGTATAATGCCGCCTCTGCCTCCCTTCTTCTCACCAGCCCCTCCAGTTTTCGTCCCCCAGCCCAGACCCATTTCCTAAACTCCGCTGGCACGTTGGCGTGATCACCACGATTAATTTTCCGCCGCAGGGTAGATCGCTGCAGGGCACCGGCACCGAGGTTGAAAGTGAAAGAGACCAGCGCATCAAACTGCCCATCGGTAAGCGGCACGGTAATAAGGCGCAGAACGGCTCTTTCGGCGGTTTGCACATCTTCATGACCGCAGTTGTTACAAACCCTGAGCCGAATAGGCTTGATAATCGGCTCAATATATGCCATTAATATGAGCTGAATAAAGTGGCAATCAAATCATGCAGTATAATTGGCAACACCCCGAATGGCCGCATTTCACCTATGATGCCCAGCACGGACGGATAAAAATACAGGAAAATCTGCTGGCGTACACTGCCCTAGCGAACAGGCTGGCGGGTAGTGTGTCTAGCCTCGCCAAAACGACGCAACATGATGCCCTACTGGACATTATGATTGATGAAGCGCTGAAAAACGCGGCGATTGAAGGCGTCACGCTGAACCCCGAAGATCTACGCTCCTCGCTTAAAAACCAATTGGGGCTTAACAAACCGCTGGAGCGCGTGGGCGATCCGCGTGCGGATAACATGGCGCGGCTGGTCCTGCTGGTGCGGGAAACGTTTGATGCGGATCTTAACAAAGAAACCTTGTGCGACTGGCAACG
>JBILKT010000003.1:0-28945 GCA_044376545.1 Alphaproteobacteria bacterium | reverse complement strand
ATATCTCGCGTTTAATTGTCAACAGAGCCTAAGAGCCTGTCCCGAAACTAACGCATGAGTTTAAAGCCGATCTTTTTGGCTGCAAAATCTCAATTTTCTCCTCATGCATTAGTTTCGGGACAGGCTCTAAGATCGAGGGCATACAGCAGTGACAAAAAGGTGTCAAGTTGAGGATTGCCATTGTGTGGTAAGGGGGCGAAAAGCAGTGCTTTTTGCCTCCTCGCTCCTTAGCCACTCATCCCGATAAAAGGGTTTTTTAGAGATGCCCACTAGTCATTCGCATTGAATTCAGCGCCTTCATCTTCATCCGTCTCAACGACATAGTGTCCATTAAACCACCTGCCTAAATCAACATCTTTGCAACGCTTCGAGCAAAACGGACGGCTTTCTGCTGTTGACGGTTTTTTGCAGATGGGACATGGCTTGCCCACACCAATAAGGGGTTGCTCGGTCATGGTTGAATCTCTCCCATATAGTCTTTCCAAATGCGTGCTGGCAGACTGCCCCCTGTGATCTTATCCATCGATGCATTATCATCATTGCCTAGCCAAATACCCGTTGTAATACCTTGCGAATAGCCAATGAACCATGCATCCCTAAAATCTTGACTCGTCCCTGTTTTCCCGCCTGCAGGGTGATTCAACCGCGCCCCTTTCCCCGTACCTAAAGGGGAGTCTATCACCTCTTGCAAAATGCTTTTCATCTGCACTACGATATGCTCCTCTAACACTTGCCCTAACCCATTGCCTGTGCGTTCATAGAGGGTTTCGCCTTTACGGGTTTGAATACGATCAATGCCATAGGGGATAACGCCTTGCCCATCGCTACTTAACACGCTGTAGGCGCTTGTCATATCAAGCAACGTTGCTTCACTTGTGCCTAATGCAGCGCTGAGATCATGGCGAATAGGCGATGTTACCCCCAGTTTTCGCGCCATCGTAATCACCGCACCTATCCCCACTTGCTTAGCAATTTGCACTGCTGGCACGTTCAAGGATTCCACAATAGTTTGTTTTAGGCTAACCTCACCATGGTGCTTGTTGTCATAGTTTGTGGGTTGCCAGCCATCAATATTAATTGGTTGATCGATAACAGTGGTTTCCGGTGTCCACCCTGCTTCTAAGGCGGCTAACGCGACAAAAAGTTTAAACGATGATCCCGGTTGCCGCAACGCTTGGGTTGCCCGATTGAATTGACTAAATTCATACTGCGTTCCCCCCACCATCGCAAGAACAGCCCCCGAATCTGCCAAGGAAACAAGCGCTCCTTGTGAGATATTGTGCGCCATGCCTTCTTGCCCAATATGACGACGAAGCATTTGTTCAGCAATTTCTTGGGCATGTCTGTCTAATGTTGTTTGCACAACAATATCTTCATTAATATAGCCAGAAAATTGAGGAATTTGGTCAAAGATCCAATCAGCAAAAAAACGAGCACTCATATCAATACTGCCTTTCGAGAGATTGATAGGCTGTTGTTTTGCGAGTGCTAAATCCTGCTCGCTTAAATAGCCGGCCTCCTGCATGTTGTGCAGCACTTCATTTTTACGCCGTTCTGCACGCTCAGGATTTATCAGGGGGTTAAATTTTGACGGGGCTTTCAGCAAACCAATTAGCATTGCCGATTCTGCAATATTTAACTCTTTCGCCGATTTTTGGAAATAGCGATGGGCGGCAGCGTCCACGCCAAACGTCCCTGCACCAAAATAGACCCTATTGAGATACAGCCTTAGAATTTCTTCCTTACTCAAATTATGTTCCAGCCATAACGCGAACACCACTTCTTTAAGTTTACGCGTCAGTGTTCGTTCATTGCTGAGAAACAAATTCTTGGCAAGCTGTTGCGTGATAGAACTGCCGCCTTGGCTCAGATGCCCCTGTGTGATGTTGGTAAAAATCGCCCGTGCAATGCCCCGAAAATTAATTCCGCCATGCTCATAAAAACGGCGATCTTCTGTTGACACAATCGCATGAATCAATTCAGGCGGCAGGTCTTTAATTTCTACCGTTTCGCCATAAAGATTCCCAAATGTGGTGAGAACTTGCCCATCCGCCGCAAGCATGGTTACACTGGGGCGGCGTTTTAAATCATATACTACATCAATATTTGGCAGTTGCGAGCCATACCATAACAGCACGCCGCCAATCACAATTGCGGCCCACAACGCACAATTTATTCCCCAGCGCACCGCCATTACAGTGTATTGCACCCTTTTAGGCAACGGTTTTTTACGACTCTTAGAGCGTTTTTGCACTACGGCAGGCTTCTCTACCACTGCTTTAATGGGATTCTTCGCGTTTGTCGCATTTTTGACATTTTCAAAAGATGTCTTGGGAGGTTTTCGAGCCATGCTCAATGAAATGCTTATAAAGAGAGTCTTTTGTCAAGAAGACATCTCTAAAAATCTCGTAACTACCTAGCTACGGTCATCTTCTGATCCTCAAGGGACGAGGCACTAGGCACGAGGAAAAAGAAGGGACTATCTTGATACTCTTTCTTTTCCTCGTCCCTAGTGCCTAGTGCCTAGTGCCTCGTACGTTGAAGAGTAGCTAGGGAGTTACAAAATCTCTAATACTCACTTCATCTCTATGTTTCAGGACTTACGCGAAACGTCTCGAATGCGTTGTGGGCGTCATTCCCGCCACTACTGAGCCGTTCAGTAGATGTTCTCTGTTTCTAGACAAAAAGCAGGCTAAGTCTGTTTTTTTACTTCAAAAGTTTAGAAATATCTGTATGATGCGCGAATGTATTCAAAAGCATCCCCCATAATGGAACAACATGGCAAAAGAAGAACTCATTGAATTTGGCGGCACAGTGGAAGAAATTCTTCCTAACGCGATGTTTCGTGTCAAACTAGAGAATAACCATAATGTGCTGGCGCACACGAGCGGGCGGATGCGGAAAAATCGTATCCGTGTTTTGGCGGGCGATAAAGTGACCGTAGAAATGACCCCCTATGATTTAACCAAAGGGCGCATTACTTTTCGCTTCAAATAGAGGGCATCTTTATCTCATCGTGATTGCAAACGAATGGGCGCAATACAGCAATCTCCGAAACAAGCAGCGGAATTGGCTTCATTTGCGCCATTCCTCTACGCAATGACAAAGCTCATACCAATTATCTTTGAAACCCAAAGGAAAAATGGACCCCAGCCTGCGCTGGGGATTCGGCTGGGTGCTGAACGAATCCCGAGCGACTCGCCGCGCAGGCGCTTGCGCAGCGGGAGGCTGGTCCAGAAATCCTTCGGATGACTAAGCGGATTGGTATCAGTTATCAAACAAAGATGCACGGAGAGCACCTATTGATCACAACAGATGCTCAGCCGAAATAACCTTAATAACGCAAGCCCAATTTCTTAATCAACACGTTGTAGCGTTGGAAATCCGTACGTTTTAAATAATCGAGTTGGCGGCGGCGTTGTCCTACCATTTTCAACAATCCCCGACGAGAAATGTTGTCTTTTTTGTGGGTGTTCAGGTGCCCTGTTAGCTCTTGAATGCGGGTGGTGAGCAAGGCAACTTGCACTTCAGGTGATCCTGTGTCGCCTTCTTTGCGACCATATTCTTTTACAATAGTGCTTTTTGAAACGGTATCGAATGACATCGGAGATCCTCCAGAGATACATAATGATTACAAAAATATTCCCCGTTGCGGCGCAAAAATATTGTTCTCAATACGCCCAAGGGCAATCAGAACGCCATCCAGCGTGCAATACGCAAGACCATCAGGCAGGGTGATATTTTCCAATACAACTGTTTGCCCTTGGCGAATGCGGTGTGCTTGCCCCGCTGTCACAGCCAGTGCAGAGATGTCGTCCAGCACGGTTGTCAGCGGTTGCAGCACAGCAGCAACAGGATTAGCCAACACAGCATCAAGGCTAATACACTGATTTTCAGTGATTTGCCCAACTTTTGTGCGGCGGAGGGCGACTATATGCGCAAATGTGCCCAAGTGTAAAGCAATATCTTGCCCTAACACCCTGATATACGTACCTTTACTACACGTGGTACTAAACATCGCCGTATCGGGTGTGGGGCTACCAAGGTAGTGCAAATCATAAAGCGTAATCGTGCGGGGTTGCAGCACAACCTCTTCCCCTGCGCGTGCCAGCGTATAGGCGCGTTGTCCATTGATTTTGAGTGCGGAAAAAGCAGGCGGGGTTTGCTGTTGCTCCCCTAAAAATTGCGGGATGATAGCGGCGATTTCAGCAGGCGTTGGTAAATGCGGTGAGGTTGCAACCGCCTCTCCCTCTGTATCGCCTGTGGTGGTGCTCCTCCCCCATTGCACGGTGAAACTATAGGTTTTGGGCGCATCGGCAATGTAGGGCATGGTTTTTGTTGCCTCGCCGAGTGCAATGGGCAACACGCCAGAAGCAAGAGGATCAAGCGTGCCTGCATGCCCTGCCTTTTTCGTTTTAAAGGCACGACGCACTTTTGTCACGGCATCGTTGGAGCTGAGGTGCAGCGGTTTATCAAGGAAAATCCAGCCGTGGGAGAGCGTCATGCAGTCTATCTTTCAAAAAATCCTTGCTACCATAGCAGAGTATTGCATAGTGCGAAAAAATTCTAAGGATTGTCCATGCTCCATCGTTACCTCCATTCTTTTTGGGCTTTATTCCTTCTTAGTGCAGGGGCAGGGGCAGCCCTCGGCTGGGCACTTCCACCCTATAATTATATTCTCGCAGGCGGTGCGTTCAGCGTTTTGCTCTATGCGATTATCCACAGCAAACAATCGTGGCATAGCACTTGTTTCGGGTGGGTGTTTGGCTTTGCTTTTTATGGATTGAGCTTATCGTGGGTGGCAAATGCGCTCACGTTTGATGCGCAATTTGACTACCTCATTCCCATTTGCAAATTCGGCATCCCTGCCTTTTTGGGATTGTATAGCGGCGCCGTGGCGGGGATTGCGAAACGCTCTCGCTTTGCAGGGATCTCCTTATGGTTGTTGTTTGCAGCTCTGTGGGCAGGCATGGAATATATCAAGAATATTGTAGGGTTTTCCTTCCCATGGAACATCGTGGGCTATGCATGGACGCAGAACCTTGAAATCCTCCAATCAACCGCCCTTGTTGGTATTCACACGTTAAGTTTGTTAAGCGTATTGTTGTGGACAATCCCGCTGCTGCTTACTGCAAGGCACGGCAAACCTGCACTGCTCAGCATCGCTGTGCTGTTCTGCCTATTATATGGATGGGGCTTGGGACGCTTGGACCATGCCAGTAAAGAAACGCAACCCTACGTGATACGTCTCGTACAACCCAATGTCAGCCAAAGTAATAAAATTTATGGCAACGCCAATGAAGATGATTTTGCACGTCTGTTGCGCCTTTCCGCCACGCCCACCAATCAAAAAATTGCAGCCGTGATTTGGCCTGAATCTGCCGCGCCTTATGGGCTTGATCAAGATGCTACAGCACGGAAAAATATTATGCAGCAACTTCCCTTGGGCGCAGATCTCATCACAGGCATTAGCCGCCTACGGATTGACATGGAACAAAACAAAGAAGTGCCCGCAAATAGCCTGATGGTGGTGCATCCTAGTGGCGATATTACAGGGTTTTATGACAAGCACTTCCTCGTGCCATTTGGTGAATATGTGCCCTTGCGCCGCTATTTAAAAATGGCAAAAGTTACCCCTGGTATTGGTGATTTTGCTCGTGGCGTGGGCGTGCAAACGCTAGCACTCTCTGATGTTCCTGCATTCAGCCCGCTGATTTGCTATGAGGCAGTCTATTCAGGGCAGGTAGTGGATGAACGGCATCGTCCACAATGGCTGCTGACCATCAGCAATGATGCATGGTATGGCGATTCTGCAGGCCCCTATCAACATGCTGAGTTTGCCAAAGTCCGCGCCATTGAAGAAGGGTTGCCGATTGTGCGTGTCGCCAACACGGGCATTTCTTATGTTGCAGATAGTTACGGGCGACAACAAGGCATCACCAAGCTAGATACCGAAGCTGTAGTAGATTTGCCGCTGCCTGTTGCACTGGAAAATCCTCCGTTTTTTGCACGCTACGGAAACATGCTGTTTGCGACGATGTTGGGAGGATGTGTCTTTGTTGCGTTTTATCGCAACTCCTTCTGTTGCGATAAGGATATGGCGTGATTCATAAATTCCTTGCGGGCGTGCTTGCAACGCCTATCCCCGCCGCCATGTCGTCTCACTTGCTGCATCATCCACAATAATTTTTGCCTCATCGAGTTGCTTGCGGATGGCATCAGCGGTTGCGAAATCTTTCGCTTTGCGGGCGGCAACGCGCTCTTGAATGAGTTTTTCGATTTCAGTATCTTCTAACATTCTGAGAGGGTCTTTCTGTTGTGGGAGGAGAGAGAGCCCCACCAAATCGGCGGAGGCTTTGAGGGTGGCGGCAACGCTAGCATCTTTGCTTTTATGTAGCGTGTTGGCAAGTTGTTGCAGACGCATGAGCGCAAGCGGGGTGTTAAGGTCATCTAGCAGGGCATCCAGAAACGCTGCGTCTGGTTCAGTGGTATGATTTTCGGGCAACTCTATCCCGCGCAAGGCGGCATAAATTTTCTCCAGATTGTTCGTGGCTTGGGTATAATTTTTTACTGCCCAATCCACAGGTTGGCGATAATGCGCCATGAGCAACACATAGCGGATGACCTCGCCATTAAAGCCTTGATCTAAAAGTTGGCGTACGGTGGTGAAATTACCTAAAGACTTTGACATTTTCTGCCCGTCCACCGTCACAAAGCCATTGTGCATCCACGTGTTGGCATACACAGGGGCATCATTCGCACAGCAGCTTTGGGCGATTTCATTCTCGTGGTGCGGGAAAATAAGGTCGTGTCCACCACCGTGAATATCAAGTGGTAAGCCAAGGTGCTTGCCACTCATGGCGGAGCATTCGATATGCCATCCCGGCCGGCCTTTTCCCCAGACGCTATTCCAGCTAGGTTGGTTGCCGACAGACGGCTTCCACAGCACAAAATCAGCCGGATTTTTCTTATAGTCTGCCACCTCAACCCGTGCCCCTGCAAGCATATCCTCTGCCGTGCGACGAGATAGGCCGCCATAGCTTGGCATCGCTGATACATCAAACAACACATGTCCTTCAGCAACGTAGGCAAAGCCCTTTTTAATCAAGCTTTCGATAAGCGCAATCATATCTGGAATGTGCGCTGTGGCGCGGGGCTCGAGCGTTGGCGGGAGGGCATTGAGTGCCCCCATATCTTCATGAAATGCAGCAGTATAGAGAGTGGTGAGCGTGTCGATCGATTCGTTATTTTTCTCGGCCGCCGCAATGATTTTATCATCAATATCGGTGATGTTACGCGCATACACAACACGCGGATAAAGCCGTTGCAATACTCGAAACAGGGTGTCAAATACGACGACGGGGCGGGCATTGCCAATATGGGCATAGTCATACACGGTAGGGCCGCACACATACAGCGTGACCCGTTCAGGAGAATGGGGGGTGAACGGTTGTTTCCTGCGGGTTAGTGTGTTATAGAGGGTGAGAGACATAGTGCTTATTTATAAGGGGCGTATGGTTTCTGTCTATACTTATCGCAACGGAAAGAGTTGCAATGGGTTCGCTCAAGAGCCCCGTGGGCTTTACCGATCGCAAGATTTTCTGGTAATCTTGAGGTGCGAGCGGTAAAGCCCGCGCGGCGCTTGAGCGTTTCATCGCAACTTCTTCAGTTGCGATGGGTATAGCATCGCGGCTAATTCGCAAATAGTGTCCGATATTTCTTCACTACTGCATATGCCTCATTAATTTTCTTAAGTTTATCTTCATCCGTGAGCACACTGTGCTCTCTGTCGGGATGATAGCGTTTTGCAAGGGTTCGGTACTGTTGTTTAATCTGCGTGAAGGTAATCAGCGTTGCCACATCAAGCTCTAAAAGCTGCAATGCTTGGCGAATCTCCGCATTCATGGCGTAGGCGGCATCGACACCTTTTTTCGCACGATACGTTTGTGCGTAATCTGTAAAATCAAAAAAGTCATCGTTTTTGCGAAAAATTGCTTCTCTGTCGATGGTAAAGGGGTTGCCGCCTGTTTTCCACGTTGGGCGATTCCACGTCACATCGTCTTTTATTGCTGCTTCAATTTCTTCCAACGTCATATCCGCATAATAATCCCAATTCGCATTGTATTCCCGAATGTGTTCGAGGCAAAACCAATAAAACTCCCGCAAGGCATGGCGCGATTTTGGCGCGGGATATTCTCCCGCCTCCATACACCCATGACAATCACACGCACGCGGTGGCGGGGGTGGCTCATAAAAAGCGAAATTGACAGTGTATTTTTGCGGTTTTCTCATATTCTTTGACTATAACAGTGAGTTGGTTAAACTATAGTAGCTTTTGGAGAAAACCATGCCCCGCCCGTTACATATTTTGCTTGCTGCTCCAAGAGGATTTTGTGCGGGGGTTGACAGAGCAATCCAAATAGTTGAACGCGCACTCGAGAAATATGGTGCGCCCATTTATGTGCGGCACGAAATTGTGCATAATAAATTTGTGGTGGAAAGCCTTGAGGCGCAAGGGGCTGTTTTTGTGGAAGAGCTGCATCAAGTGCCCAGCGATGCCCATGTTATTTTTTCCGCTCATGGTGTGCCAAAATCGGTTCCCATAGACGCAGAAAACCGCCACTTGCACTATTTAGATGCAACGTGTCCGTTGGTCAGCAAAGTGCATCGCGAGGCAGAACGCCTCTATGAAGATGGTTTTCATATCATTTTAATTGGGCATAAAGGACACCCTGAAGTGATTGGCACTATGGGGCAAATCCCTGAAAAGGCCATGACGCTGCTTGAAACCGTGGAACAAGCGCAAACAATTGCTTTACCAAGCGACAAACCACTTGCCTATGTTACTCAGACAACCCTTTCTCTCGATGAAACCGCCGAGATTATCAGCGTGCTGCAGCAGCGCTTCACAGGTATTGCTGCCCCTAAAAAAGAAGATATTTGCTATGCCACCACTAACCGCCAACTTGCAGTGCGGGAAATGGCGGCACGATGTGATGTATTACTGGTAATTGGCGCCCCAAATTCTTCCAACTCTCGCAGATTGGTTGAGGTTGCTCAGCAATATGGCTGTCTTAACGCCCATTTAATTGCGCGGGCTATTGATATTAATGTAGCATGGCTAGACAATGCCGACACTGTGGGGATTACAGCGGGTGCCTCTGCCCCTGAAGTCTTAGTGGAGGAAGTGATAACCTTTTTAAAACAGGCTTATAGTGTGACGGTAGAGATAACCTCAGACGCACAAGAAAACGTACATTTCAAGTTGCCGAAAGAACTCGTCTATTGAATTTGTTATAGATTAAATAAATTATTAAAATTGTTTGCGTTTGACAATTCGCCCATAACGCGTAATATTGTCTTTTAAAGTAAACGCTTCTTTATGCTTTATGGCATTAAAGTTGCAGCATGATTTAAAAAACATGAGGTAAGGACATTCTCCCTTGGGAATGTGATTTTAAGAAAAAATATGACGAAAAACCGCATTTTCTCTGTTAAAATGCTTGTTGCATCCCTGTTGTTGCTGAGTGCGGCACCAAATATTGCGCAAGCAACCGCACTTGCCGATCCCGAAAAGCTCATTTGCCATTCTTATGTGCGCGCTACTGAACAACAGGCGCAAATCCCTCCGCAACTCTTAGAATCTATCGCCTTAACAGAATCTGCTAAATGGTATGATCCTTTAAAGCGCACGATTGCTTGGCCTTGGACAGTGATGGCAGAAGGCAAAGGGCGGTATTTTGAAACAAAACAAGATGCGATCAACGAAGTGATGAAATTACGCGCCAAAGGCGTGCGCAATATTGATGTGGGCTGCATGCAGATTAATTTAATGCATCATCCGGATGCATTTGCTTCCCTTGACGATGCCTTCGATCCCCAAACGAATGTGCGTTACAGTGCGAAATTCTTGCTTGATTTAAAAAGCCGCTTTGGTACGTGGTCAAATGCGGTGGGATATTATCACTCGGCAACGCCTCAATTTCACTTTCAATATCGTCAAAAAGTATTGAATAAGTGGCGCGAAACACGGCAGCAGAATCCGAATGGATTGGTTATGACACCCTATGCCGTTGCGGAAAACAGGCCTTACGACTATGCATTTCGGAAAAAAACGGTGTCTACTAAAGCCGCCACTAAAGTACAGCGATATTACCCCATTCAACAGTCTGCCTCAGAAATGCGGTATCAGATTATGAACATGCGTCGTAGCGGACATCTTAAGGTGATAACTTTTTAATGGAGACTCGCAACCGCTGTTTGTGGCACTGCAGCATTCCACGTCAAGGGATTTTGTTGGCTTTGGCGTCCCAACCAACGATAGGGCAGATTTTCCCACGCCTGCACTTTCTCCATGCGATTGTCCAGCACGTAATCGCCTTCAGACGTTGCAACGGTTAACACCACATGCGGCTCTCCCGTTTCTGCAATCGCTGTTGTCAATAAAAGGGCGTTTTTTGACCATCCGCGTGCTACAAGCAGTCTTTTTTTCAAGATAGAATAATCCTCACAATCACCGTAGCTATTGTTTGGATACCCCCAACTATCAGCAGTGCCGATATTTTCTTTATCCGACATTGGTTTGATAGCAGTGTTTATAAAATCTTGCACTTCTTCTATATCCCGTTTTAGGCGTGCAGACATTGCAATTTTTGCTGTTTCTTGCTGTTTATTGGCACACTCATCGTAATATCGTAGACAATACTGTAGAAACGCGAGTGGGGGCATTACACGTGCCCCCGTTGGCATCTCGCCCGCTTGTGCTTTCGTCAAAGAACCGAGGAACAAAATGCTAACAATACAAGCACGTCTTAAAAATATCATAAAAAAACCTCACTATACCTGTTGCACAGGAAGAATGTGCAACGTTTCGCTGGGGCGCCGCACGGGCTTTACCGCTCGCAAGATTTATTTGCAGATCTTCAGATGCGAGCGGTATAGGCAATAAAAAATATTTTTTGTTTATAATCTATAGTTGAACACAAAGTTATTAATTATCCATTAAGTGATTTTTATTGAAGTGCGTTGAAATTTATGCTATTAGGAAATCCACTATACCTATCGCAACTGAAGAAGTTGCGATGAAACGCTCAAGCGCCGCGCGGGCTTTACCGCTCGCAAGATTTATTTGCAGATCTTCAGGTGCGAGCGGTATACAAAGAATTACGACTTTTTTGTTTAGGATGTATTTAAATGTCTTCTCTCAAGAATATTTTGGCGGTCACTTTTTTTGTGACGTTTCTGGCAATTTCTCCTGCTGCATATGCACAGGATGCAACACTTGCCTCTACCCTAAAAGCAGCGTCAGGGAATGATCAAACGTGTGCAGAAACAGCGCTTAGCTTAGCAAAAACGCAAGCGGATCTTGCTGCTGATTCTGCAGAAAAACAAGCCGCCGTTGCTCGTGTTGCGGGAATTGCTGGAGCACAGTGTAGCCAAACAGCAATTGCTAGTATTGCAACAACGCTAGCGAAAGAATTTTCTAGCGACGCCGTTGCGATTGCCGTTGCCATGGTGAAGTCTGATGTGACGGCTGTGGCAGAAATTGTTTTAAGTATCGTGACCGCTTTCCCGCCCAAAAGACAACAAAAGAAATTTGATGACATTCTTGCTGCACTTAAGCAACACGTGCCTGAGCTTGCCAATCAAGATAGTTTCTCTGCTCTTTCCATCCCTGGGGCACCGCCTAGCCCTAGTTTTTCAGCGCCCAATGCAGGATTGCTTGCTTTTGACGTTATTAGTCCTTCTTAGAGCTTGTTTAGAGGCTTTAAGATAATTTTTTACATCTTATTTTTCACATTTTAAAATTAACACACTGAAGTATTTATGAAAAACACCCTGTCTTTTGCTCTTGTTGCAGTCTCGATTCTGTTTGCTGGCTTACCAGTATACGCTCAAACAACCTCTGCTGTACAATATTCACAAAGCGAACAAACCGTGCGCGGACAAAGCAACTTAGAAAAACCCACCTTTCGGGCGCCCATTCAAGGAGAAAGCGTGTTTGAACGCTCTCGTCCTGATTATGAACCGATTGGGATTCGGGCGGGCTCCTTTGTGTTCTCTCCTGGGATAACATTCTCCACACAATATAATGACAACATCTTTACGAGTGATGATAGTGATGGCGGTAATAAGACGGGCGATACGATTTTCATCGTCACCCCCGGATTGCGGGTTGATTCTGATTGGGACAGCCATTCACTGACATTCCGTGCCAGCGCACGCAGTGGTACCTATGCAGATAACAGTACCCAAGACTACACAGATGCACTGGTTGCGGTAAATGGTGCTTACGACATCAGCAGAAATTTTTTCCTCAGTGGTGGGCTCAGCAGCCAACAGTTGCATGAAGAGCGCGGCTCTCCTAATGACCTTGTTGGCAACCAGTTTGGTCCCACAAAATATTACCTCAGCATTATCAATGCAGGGATTACACGTGATGTTGGCTTAATTGGCTTTAATATTGATAGCAACGTCTCTCGCTGGGATTATAATCGCGCAGGCACATTGAATAACAATGATCGTGACAGAGATGATTACGATGTTTCTGGTAAAGTAAACTATACTTTCATGGAAGGTTATAAAGCCTTCGTGAAAGTGGGGGCAAATACGCGGGAATATGATAATTCCGTTGATCTGAATGGCTTCCGTCGGAGCTCAACAGGGAATGAATATCGCGTTGGTACAAATTTTGATTTAACGGATCTGCTTACGGGAGAACTGTATACGGGGTGGGCATGGCAAGATTACAAAGATAGCCGTTTCAGCACTATCAAAACCCCCGTGTATGGTGCGTCTTTGTTGTGGGATGTTTCAGGCACAACATCCTTGAAAGCCTCTGCAACACGGCAGATTGAAGACTCTGTCCAAGCGGACATCTCAGCCTACGTTGCATCGGCATACCGCGTATCTTTGGAACACGAATTACTCCGCAATATTTTGCTAGGAGCAGCGCTAGAATATCGCAGCTATGACTTTAGAGGAATTAGCATTAGCCGTGATGACAATTTCTATTCTGGCGAAATTGGCGCACGTTACTTGCTGAATCGGATTGTTGTTTTGGGTCTTGATTATGGATATTATACCCGCTCTTCTAACGCCAGTGCTCAAGACTATACGCAGAATACTGCCATGGGCACAGTGGGATTAAAATTCTAATGCTGCATTACAAATTATTGGTTCTGTTGTTTTTTTTTTCTTTAAGTGCGTGTGCGGTAGAGGAATCACTTTCTCCTCAAATAGCAAGCATCCAGCCAGAAATATCTGAATCAACCTATTTGTTAGGCACCGGCGATAAAGTGAATATCAAGGTTTTTCGCGAGAATAATCTCTCGGGCGATTACCAAATTGATGATAATGGCACGATTTCTTTTCCGCTTATTGGTGTTGTTGACACACGCAACGTTACAGCCCGCGGTTTAGAACAACGCCTCAAAGAAAAATTATCCTCAGGGTTTTTAAAAGATCCTGTCGTCACCGTGCAAGTGCTTAGCTACCGACCTTTCTACATCTTGGGAGAAGTGAAAAATCCGGGTAGCTATCCGTATGTAACGGGCATTACGATTGAAAATGCTGTTGCCTTAGCAGGTGGCTATTCATATCGCGGCCGCAAAGACGTTGCCATTGTCACCCACGCAAGCGACAATAGTGCCGATCAGACAGTGCCCGTGGGCACCAAGGTTTTACCAGGGGATGTTATCACGATTAAAGAGCGGTATTTTTAGGCGTTGCTAAAGTGATCTATTAGCGGGCACCTCTAAAAACCCTTTTATCGGCCCTTTTATCGGGATGAGTGGCTAAGGAGCGAGGCTTGAAAAAGCACTGCTTTTTCAAACGCAAGCAAGTAGAGCCTTGGCTTTCACAAACGAAAGTATAGTGAAAGACTTTAGGCGCAACTGCAATGCGAGGAAACGTAAGCGTACATCAGGGTACGTGCGGCTTTTGAAGCGAGGAGGCAAAAAGCACTGCTTTTTGACCCACAAGCCAATGAGCCTTACCAAACACAAGCCCCACAGAAGCCCCAAAGGGCGAAGTGATTGGTTTAAGCGGAATTGACTTGACAACGCCAATCGCCCTAGAAAAGAGGTTTTTAGAACTGCCCTTGTGTTTGTAAAACCGTATCCGTCATACAACCTACAAACTCCGCGCCACTTCCTGAATTTCGAAGCACTCGATCACATCGCCTTCTTGGATGCCTTCGTAGTTTTCAAACGCCATCCCGCACTCGAAGTTTTCTTTCACTTCTTTCACTTCGTCTTTCATGCGTTTCAGCGTTTTTAGCGTGCCTTCATGGATAACAATATTATCCCGCAGCAACCGCACTTTGCAGCCGCGCTTGATAATGCCCTCTGTCACCATACAGCCCGCAACCTTACCTGATTTGGTAATGTTGAACACTTGGCGAATAGACGCATAGCCAAGGAATACCTCTTTCAAGGTGGGTGGCAACATGCCAGAGAGAATGGCTTTCGCATCATCCAACACGTTGTAGATAATGGAATAATAGCGAATTTCCACCTTATCGCGCCGCGCCAGTTCCCGTGCTTGCGGGTTTGCCCGCACGTTAAACGCAATCACAAGGGCGTTCGATGCCCGCGCCAGTGTAATATCTGACTCGGTAATACTGCCCACGCCACTATGCAAAATCCGCACTGCCACTTCCTCTGTGCCAATTTTCTTGAGGCTCGCCGTAATCGCTTCTAATGAGCCATGCACATCGGTTTTAATCACCACAGGATATTCTTTAGACGACCCATCGGTAATGCGGTTGAACAGCTGCTCTACCGTGCTTTGTGAGGCACGCACGTGCTTATCGCGGGTCATGCGTATACGGAAATCGCAAATCTCGCGGGCACGGGCTTCATTTTCCACCACAACAAAATCATCGCCTGCTTGGGGGGTACCGTTAAGCCCGAGCACTTCCACAGGGGTTGCAGGGGTTGCGCTTTCAACACGCTCGCCTTTGTCATTAATCAGCGCACGCACTTTACCAGACTCGCTCCCTGCCACGAAAATATCGCCAACACGGAGTGTGCCCCGCTGCACCAACACCGTTGCAACAGACCCTCTGCCCACATCCAATTTCGCCTCAACCACCACACCCTCTGCGGAACGGTTCGGGTTAGCGCGGAGTTGGAGCACTTCTGCTTGGAGCAAGATTGTCTCAATCAACTTATCCAAATTGAGACGCGCTTTTGCAGACACTTCCACACACAAAATGTCTCCACCCAATTCTTCCACCACTAAATCATGGTTAAGAAGCTGTGTTTTAACACGCGCAGGATCAGCCGCTGGCTTATCAATTTTGTTAATCGCCACAATAATCGGCACTTTTGCCGCTTTTGCGTGGGCAATCGCTTCAATGGTTTGCGGCATCACACTGTCATCAGCCGCCACCACCAACACCACAATGTCGGTCACATTCGCGCCCCGTGCCCGCATTTCGCTAAACGCCTCATGGCCGGGTGTATCCACAAACGTGACAGCCGCCCCATTCGGCAGCGTTACTTTATACGCGCCAATATGCTGGGTAATACCGCCTGATTCACCCGCCGCAACATCGGTTGTGCGTAAGGCATCAAGAAGGGTTGTTTTTCCATGATCAACGTGTCCCATGATGGTCACAACAGGCGCACGTGGCAACAAGTTTTCTTCAGCATCCGCCTCACCCTTCATGCCCAATTCCACATCGGCTTCCGTCACACGGCGCACGGTATGCCCGAATTCAGAAATAATCAGTTCGGCTGTGTCGGCATCAATGCTTTGCGTGGCGGTTGCCATCACACCCATTTTCATGAGTTCTTTCACCACATCCGCAGTTCGCTCTGCCATACGGTTGGCAAGTTCTTGCACCGTGATTGCTTCAGGCAGCACCACTTCCCGTAAAATTTTCTGACGGGGCTCATTCTCAAGCAAGCGCAACCGTTCTTTTTCACGGCGACGACGTACAGATGCCAAACTCCGCTGCCGCTCATCGGCTGAATCATCAAGAGCAGTGGTCAGCGTTAATTTGCGTTGACGACGCGGTTCTGTGCGCTTTGTTGCTGCATCAAGGCGTTTTGCTGCTTCGCGTTTGCGGGTTTTTGTTGCCTCGTCATCATCCTCATTAATAACAAGCGCAGGATTGACCACTGGACGTACAGGAGCTTTTGCCGCCGCTGCTGCTGCTTTTTCTGCGACAACAGGCGTTGCGGCTAAACTGGAGACAGGACGCGGACGCAAAATCGGCTCGTCAAAACGACGCTGCAAGCGTTTTAGTGGCTCTTCCGTACGCAATACTGGTTGCGGTGCAATGACGACAGGGGCTTCTGCTGCGGCTTTCTCCGCTTCCGCAATTTCTTCTTCGGTAATGACGGCAATCGATTCTTCAGGTGCAATTACCGCCGCATCAGCAACACACTCTTCTTCAGCAGCTTCCACATCCCGTGTAACAGCATCCATCACAGGCGATTTGCGAATCACGCGTAATTCTTGCTCTTGTTCGGTGGTGAGCGCACTACCTGATGTTTGTAAATTCCGCAGAATTTTCAAACGATTTGCCCGTTCTTCAGGGGTAAGTGTTAAGTCCCCTTGCGTTACCGTTGTGTCTGTTTCTGTCTTTAATCCAAGAGGACGACGCAAGCCCTCTGCAGGTGTAAATACAGGACGCAACCCTTCTGGTGCGCCCGTTGGCACGCGGCGGCGTTTCACTTCCACCGTCACCGTTTTACGACCCGCACTGCTAGAAACAAGCACAGGTCGTTTAACTGTATTAAGCTCCAGTGTTTTCTTTAATTCAAGTTTGCCACCGCTGGATAAATTCAGCGTTGACGGCTTTTCGTTTTCGGTGCTCGTCATGCGTTATCATCCTATCTTTGTTATACATGGGTAGCGACTGCCGCAGCAGACTCTTCTACATCTTCTTGTTCATCAGCAAACCAATGTGCACGTGCATTCATGATCGCTTGCTCTGCTTCTTTTGCGGTAATAGTCCCCTCGCCTGCTAATTCCACCAACTCATCGGTGGCAAGGTCGCCAAGGTCATCTAGCGTTTTAACGCCCTGCTCCGCAATTTTTATAACAACAGCGCGAGACAAGCCTGCAACCTCTAATAAGTCTTCACTAAAGCCCAGCTTTGTTTGGGCGTCGCTAAATTCTTGCTCTTCTTTTTCAAGGAACGTTTGTGCGCGGCTAATCAGTTCTGCCGCCACTTCTTCATCAAAGCCCTCAATTTCCATGAGTTCTTCTAACGGCACATACGCAACTTCTTCTAGCTCCGCAAAGCCCTCTGCCACCAGCAAATGTGCAATCACATCATCAATATCGAGGGCATTTTTGAACAGGTCAGCACGTCCTTTCACTTCTTCCATACGGCGATCTGATTCTTGGGTTTCCGTCATAATGTCAATATCAAGACCCAACAACATGGAGGCAAGACGCACGTTCTGCCCGCGCCGTCCAATAGCAAGGCTCAGTTGATCATCAGGCACAATCGCTTCAATACGGTTGCGCTCTTCATCCAAAACAACCTTCACCACATCCGCAGGTTTCAAAGCGCCAACAACGAGTGAAGCAAGATCTTCTGTCCATGGAATAATATCAACCTTCTCGCCTTGCAGTTCAGTGACTACGGCTTGTACACGGCTCCCGCGCATCCCCACACAAGACCCCACAGGATCAATGGTTGGATCATTGGTGTGTACGCAAATTTTCGCCCGACTCCCTGGATCTCGCGCTACCGACTTAATCTCAATAATCCCATCGTAAATTTCAGGCACTTCTTGCATGAACAATTTTGCCATGAATTGCGGATGCGTGCGCGACAAGAAAATTTGGGGGCCTCTCGCATCCTTCCGCACATCGTAAATATACGCCCGAATCCGATCCCCTTGTTTAAAGGTTTCGCGCTGAATGAGTTCATCACGACGCAGCAATGCCTCCGCACGTCCTAAATCTACGGTGAGATTGCCGAAATCAACGCGCTTCACAATACCATTAACAACTTCCCCTGCTCTATCCACAAATTCTTCAAATTGTTTTTCGCGCTCTGCTTCACGAACTTTTTGCACAATAACTTGTTTTGCGGATTGCGCAGCAATTCGTCCGAAATCCACAGGCGGTAAGACATCCACAATAAATTCGCCAACAACCGCATCAGGCTTAATACGTTGCGCCTCTTTCAGGGTAAGCTGTTGCGCTTCTTCTTCCTCGGTGGTTTGTTCCACCACTGCACGGTAGCGTTTTAAAACAATTTCGCCTGTTTTGCGGTCAATCTCCGCACGAATATCATGCTCGATACCATATTTCGCACGTCCCGCTCGTTGCACCGCTTGTTCCATCGCGGCAATAACATCTTCTTTGTTAATACTTTTTTCCCGCGCCACTGTATCTGCAATATGCAGCAATTCAACCCGACTGTATCCTACACCGATAGACATACTTTAGTTCCTATTCCTGTTCGTCTACTTGTTGCAGGGCTGCTGCTGCTAACAAATCGTCTGTTAGCACCAATTGCCCATTGTTAATATCATTAAAATCAAACGAGACTTCAACACCCTCTAGGTTGAGAATGACAGTACCGTTCGCCGTATTGCTCTTAATCCGCCCCTGAAAACGCTTGCGCCCGTCTTGCGGTATTTTCAACTCTATTTTTGCTTCAAATCCCGCAAAACATTGATAGTCAACCCACTTCATCAACGGTCTATCAATGCCGGGCGAACTCACCTCTAAAATATACGCAGCCTTAATAGGGTCTTCCACTTCTAACAACGGGCTAATGCTGCGACTAATTTTCTCGCAATCATCCACCGTCATACCACGGTAATACCCTGTTGCAGTGTCCATGACAGGCTCTGCCATGATTTGCAACGTTGACCGCCCCCGCCCTGCTGTCACCCGCACGCGCACCAAGTCATACCCTAACGTCTTCAGGGTTTTCTCAATCATCGCCACAAATTCAGGGGAGAGTGCTCCCGACATTCGGTAATCCTTAGAATTTTAACTTGTTTAGAATCTCGCTAGACCGCTAGCGAAAACGTCTTAGTGCGAGAAACGGGGCGGAGTTGACTTAAGCTCAATGAGCACCGTATCGCAGAAATAAGGCGTTTGCAGCAAGGTATAGTAGAGATTATAGACACGTTATTAGACAATAAAAAAGTGGGCTCTCGCCCACTGCCGCTATCCTATCTCAATTTACAACTCTGTTATACCGCATTGTGGAAATAGTACAAGAGGCTTTAGGAAAAATTTTCTGGTTACTTGTTCACGACAAGATCGGTTTAGGTTTCAAGGATTTTGAGGCGAAAATAGTAGGTTTTCGAGAAACGGAGCGGAGTGTATTCTTCATACATGAGCACCGTATCGCAGAAAAACTGCTATTTGCAGACCAAAAGCCGCAAAAAACTAACCGATCTTTGCCCTAACCCACTTCACCCGCCGTGGATCTGCATCCACCACGGAGAACTCCACACCCTCCTCAATGCCGATAATTTCCCCACGGCTGGGCACGCGCCCTGCATGGTAAAAAATTAAGCCGCCGACAGTGTCAATATCATCGCGTTCGCTGGGTTCTAAAGTCAACTTTATTCCCAATTTTTCTTCCAATTCTTCTAATTCTGTGCGGCAATCAATCAAAAATGTGCCATTTGCCTGCCCGATAATATTCGGGCTTGTGCCGTTGGTGTCGTTGCCCACCGTGCCTAAAATCGCTTCCATTAAATCCTCAATGGTCACGAGTCCATCCACCCCGCCATATTCATCCACCACCATTGCTAAATAAATTTTACTGTAACGCATTTGCAAGAGCAGATCGAGCACCCGCATCGACGGCACAATAAACAGCGGTTTTTCGCAAATTTTCTCCAGATTAAATTCTTGATGCTGGTGATAGGCATCGAACAAGGCTTTTACCTGCACATAGCCCAATGTATCATCAAGGCTTTCGCGATAAACAGGAAAACGGGAGTGCGTCTTTTCCCGTGCGGTTTTTAAAATTTCCGTTGCTTCCGTCTCCACTTCAAAAGCGATAATATCCGCCCTTGGCACCATCACATCGTAAATTTCAAGATTACGGAGTTTAATAATATTTTCGTGGAGGGTTAGTTCGCTTTGCGCCATTGCGGTTTCAGCAGGCGAGGCAATCACTTCTGCCATAACACGCTTTTTAAAGAGCAAACGCCACAATCGGCGCTTCCTTTTTTCAGGAAACAATACGGATAATGGCACCTCGTTCATAGTGCCTGCTGATAAGGATTAGCGATGGACATCCCCGCCAGAATATCAATTTCTAGCTGTTCCATTTGCGCCGCGTCTGCATCTGTTTCATGGTCATATCCTAGCAGATGCAACACCCCATGCACAAGCAAATGTGTAACATGGTGCGCAAAAGTTTTTTGCTGTGTTGTTGCTTCACAAAAACATGTTTCATAGCTGAGGAAAATATCGCCCAGTTGTGTGGTTTTGCCATCCTGTGCCCCATCGGGAAACGATAATACGTTGGTGGGTTTATCCATCCCCCGATAGGTTTTATTTAAGTCTTGCATCACTGCATCATCCACAAAAACGAGACAAACGGCATAATTACCCTTTATCTGTGTTATCTGTGTTGCTTCTACCGTTTTGGTTACCACTTCATTTGATAGAACTTTTAAGGCTTGGTGTGAAAAAGCCGTTTTCCATTGTTTCGATTCTATACACACTGCTATCTTAAACATTTTTAATTTTTTAAAAGAGGTTGTTTTAGTTTGTTGTGGGGTGGAAAAGAGGGGATTAGCGATGAGTAAATACTCATGCACGGTATTATCCACACCCAAAAAATTCTGACAAGGAAAACGTATTAACCCTTTGGTAACTTATCCCCACTATTAACAAAAGGTAAAAAATACCTATCCGCCTGTGGATAAAAATAGTGAAAAAACAGAACAGCAAGGGTGAACAAACACTCATTTTTCAAGGGGAAGGTTTTACAAAAGTTATACACAGGCTATATACCTTTTGCACAGGAAGAATGTGCAACGTTTCGCTGGGGCGCCGCGCGGGCTTTACCGCTCGCAAGATTTATTTGCAGATCTTCAGGTGCGAGCGGTATACACAAACAATAAAAAGAAACGAAAGAGATTTCCCATGCCCGAACGCATTCTCCATCTTGTCTCCGATTCCACAGGGGAAACGGTCTCAAAAGTAATTCGTTCTTGCTTACCGCAGTTTGAAACACAGCCTAGTCATGAATATTTGTGGTCATTTATCCAGTCAAAGGATGAAATGACGATGGTGCTGCAAGAAGTAGAAAAAAACAAAGGTATTGTCGTTTTTACACTGGTTGATGCCGACATGCGTGATGCCATGGTAGAGGGATGCCGTAAAATCGGGGTACCCTATATTTCTGTTCTCGATCCAATTTTAAACACTTTAGAGCAATATTTTGGGCGTAAGAAAGAATTCAAAGCAGGTAGGCAGCATCAGCTCAATGCTGATTATTTTCAGCGCATGGAGGCGGTAGATTTTGCCATCAGTCATGATGATGGACAAGGGCTAGGGCATTTAAAACGGGCGCAGGTGATTCTCACGGGCGTGTCGCGTATGTCAAAAACACCGTGCTGTATTTATCTTGCCTATCGGGGGATTAAAGCCGCCAATGTGCCAATTATCCCCGATATGCCGTTGCCTCAAGAGTTGGTGAACACTCACTCACAAAAAGAGAATCGCCCCCTTATTGTGGGGTTTATCCAAGATGCCCATCAGTTGCAACAAATTCGCCAACATCGCTTAACCTATCTTTCCGCTGATAGCGCGATGAGTTATGCCAACATCGCCGCCATCCGTGAAGAAATCACCTATTCCAAACGGTTGTTTGAAGAATACAAATGGCCAATTATTGATGTCACCCGTCGTTCGGTGGAAGAAATCACCGCGCTGATTATCCAGCTATTGCATAAAGATAGGGATGTGCAGGAGTTGTTTTTTTAGGAGAATGCTCTAGGGCACCTCGCTTCTCCTTCGCGATGGGGATAGAGGTGCTCCTTGTGTTATTGAGGCATGGTAGTTTTTGACAAACACCCCCTCTCTTGCTACACAACAGCATCACAAAGGGGCACCTCTAAAAACCTCTTTTCTCGGGCGATTGGCGTTGTCAAGCCTCGCTTCGGAAGCCGCACGTACCCTTATGTACGCTTACGTTTCCTCAGCAAGTCTTTCCTAGCCACTCATCCCGATAAAAGGGTTTTTAGAGGTGCCCAAAGGAATATCATCACCATGTTTGTTGCCAAACCAAAGTATACTCGTATCATGCTGAAGCTGTCCGGAGAAGCTCTGATGGGCGAGGGTGAATATGGTATTAACACTGATACACTCAATCGCATGGCTGATGATGTACTAGAAGTGCAGAAGCTGGGCGTTGAAGTATGCATGGTGGTGGGGGGGGGGAATATCTTTCGCGGGGTATCAGGCGCTGCCAAGGGCATGGAGCGTGCCACAGCGGATTATATGGGAATGCTGGCAACCATCATGAACGCGCTTGGCTTGCAAAGCGTTTTTGAAGCAAAGGGGTTGCAAACGCGGGTGCAATCGGCGATTCCGATGTCTGCCGTGTGTGAACCCTATATCCGCCGCCGTGCTATGCGCCATATGGAAAAAGGACGGATCGTAATTTTTGCAGCAGGGACAGGCAATCCATTTTTCACCACCGATACCGCCGCTGCGTTACGCGCAGTTGAAATGCAATGCGATGCAATTTTTAAGGGTACGCAAGTGGATGGTGTCTACACTGCCGATCCTAAAAAAGACCCCACAGCCAAACGGTTTGATAAGGTAAGTTACCTTGACGTATTGGCGAAAGACCTCAAAGTGATGGATGCCTCTGCGATTTCTCTTGCCCGCGAAAACAATATCCCGATTGTGGTGTGTTCCATTAGCAAAGCAGGCAATCTTGCTAAAGTGATAAAAGGACAGGGAGTTTTTACGGTGGTGCAGGATTAAGAGTGGGCTACGGGAAAAAACAGAGTGTTTTGTAAATTCCTTAAAATCCAATATACCATGCCCTGAAAGCCACCTAAAAAAACACCGATTTTTGAAAAAATGGCTGTTTTCTGCCGAAAAAACAATGTTTCACGTGAAACATATAGGGGATTTTATATTGTTTGTTCCAAGCGCGTTTTTGCAGAAAACCGTATCGTTCTTGACGTTTTAACAAAAAAATGCATACTCTGATTACAGAGTCGGAGAACTTTTTGTGCTTTCTGTTAATTTAGATCCCAGCGTTGAGCAACGTCTTGCCTGCCTTGCACACAACGCGGGGCAGAGTACGGCGTTGTATGCTAAGAAAATTATTGAAGAGTCTGTAGAAGATAGAGAAGATATTGAGATGGCAGTGCGTCGCGTCGCACAAATATCGCAACGGTCTTCCCTTCATGATGTGAAGAAACGCCATGCCTTGGACAGTTGATGTCCCATTCTTCCACCCTTTCCTCCCTCCTTAATCGCCCCATCTCTGACGAAACGCTTAACAAAGCGCGTCTTTACATGACACTCCTCGAAAAATGGAATGCCTCGATTAATCTTGTGGCAAAATCTACCCTGCAAAATCCATGGGAGCGGCATTTTCTGGATAGTGCGGCATTGATTCCATTCTTAGAAAATGAGCGAACACTCACTCTTTTTGATTTTGGCTCTGGCGCGGGGTTTCCCGCCTTAGTGATTGCATTGCTCACAAATCACACAGTGCACCTGATTGAATCAGACAGCAAAAAATGTGCGTTTCTCCAGCATGTTGCTCAAGAAACGCGAGTGAACATTCACATACACAATACTCGCATTGAAAAAACACCGTTTATTCAAGCAGATGTCATCACGGCGCGTGCCTGTGCGCCGTTGGAGAAGCTGTTGGAGTATGCCGTGCCGTTTGCAACGGCTGATACAACGTGTTTGTTTCTAAAAGGCACAGACGTTGAAGCGGAGATTGAAACTGCCAAAAAGCAATGGACAGCAACAGTTTTGGAGCGTATAAAAAACCCAGTTTCTGCCTCATCCATTATAAAAATCAAAGGTTGGCAGCGTGTTGGAAAGTAACGCTCTTCTCGAAAGTACTCCTGCTTCTGCTAAGGTAGCACTACCTCCTGTGACACAGGGGGGTATTATTGCCATTGCTAATCAGAAAGGCGGCGTGGGAAAAACCACCACCGCGATTAACCTTGCGACAGCCTTAGCGGCCGTAAAGAAAAAAATTCTCCTCATCGATATGGATCCGCAAGGCAATGCCAGCACAGGGCTTGGTGTGGCACATCGCACCCGTCAAAATGGTGTGTATAGCGTGTTGATGGGGGAATGCGGCATCGACGAAGTGATCACACCCTCTCAAGTGCCCTATTTGGATATTGTCCCCGCTTCTATGAGTCTTTCAGGGGCAGAATTAGAACTGGTGGCGGAAAAGCGTCGCGAATTTCGGTTGCGTGATGCCCTGCAAAAACTCCCGTTTTCCTATGACTATATCATGATTGATTGCCCCCCTGCGTTGGGGCTGCTTACGCTGAACGCTATGGTCGCGGCGAATAACGTGCTGGTACCGCTACAATGTGAATTCTATGCCCTAGAAGGCTTAAGTTACCTCGTTAAAACGATTGAGCGGGTGCGACAGGTGTTTAATCCTGCGCTGCATTTACAAGGCATTGTGCTTACCATGAGCGATGCCCGTAATAACCTTTCCCGCCAAGTAGAAGAAGATGTGCGCGACCATTTCAAAGAGTTGGTCTATCAAAGTGTTATCCCCCGCAATGTGCGGATTTCCGAAGCCCCGTCACATGGCAAGCCTGTCATTCTGTATGATACGAAATGTGCGGGATCTCAAGCCTATATCGGGCTTGCCAAGGAACTCTTAAAACGCGAAATAAAAGCGCGGAAATTAGCGCGAGGAGCAGCAGCATAATCATGGAAAACGAACTCAGATCTATCCCTGTGGGGCTTAGCCCCAAACATGCCCGCAAACCTTTGGGGCGGGGGTTGTCCTCATTATTAAATGATAGCAATGAGGATTATGCCTCTCTCACCCAGCAAAAACGGATTGTGTTCTTAGGCATTCGGCAGGTTGTGGCAGGGCGGTTTCAACCGCGCAAGAATTTTGATGCCTCCGAATTAGAATCTCTGGCGAATTCGTTGCGTGAAAAGGGCGTCTTACAGCCATTGTTGGTGCGCCCTGTGGGGGAAAGCCGGTATGAGATTGTGGCGGGGGAGCGTCGCTGGCGTGCCGCAAAAATGGCGGAACTTGACCAAGTTCCTGCGATTGTCGAAAATTTCACTGATGCCCAAGCGTTGGAAATTGGGCTGATTGAGAACGTTCAACGGGCGGATCTTTCCGCCATTGAAGAGGCAGAGGGCTATGATCGGCTGATTGAGGAATTTGCCTATAAGCAAGATGACCTCTCAAAAATGATTGGCAAAAGCCGCTCGCACATCACCAACACCTTGCGGTTGCTGCAACTGCCTGAGCCTGTGCAAGACTATGTGAGCGAGGGCAAACTCTCGGCAGGGCACGCAAAAATGCTAGTCGGTGTGGAGCATCCCGAACGGCTGGCCAAGCGTGCCGTTGAGGAGGGCTTGTCCGTGCGGCAGATTGAGCGACTGATACAGCTTGGCAAAGAAAAGGGTAAAACCCCGCTCAATGCCTCAAGCACCTTCTCCGCGCAATTCTTGGCAGGACTGCGCGACATTGAGCACCAACTGCACCAGCGCACGGGATTGCCCGCCCGCATTAAGACTTCAGGGCGCGGCGGGCAGATTGTGTTCAGCTTTGCGTCTAAGCATGACTTAGAAAAATTTGTGGAGAATGTGGGGCGGTAGGAGCCTTTAGGGCGCTTCTAAAAACCCTTTTATCGGGATGAGTGGCGAGGAAGGAAATTTCTCTGAAACGCAAGCGTACGTTCCTGTACGTGCGGCTTCAGATAAGTTTTCTGACGCTGCCAATCGCCCTAGAAAAGAGGTTTTTAGAGATGCCCTTTAGACACCACAGCATAAACCCGTGCCAAAACTTTGTAAAAACAGACCCCGTTATAAAAACGGGGTGACAGGCTTTTGTACGGAACGTCACCCCGTCTTCATGACGGGGTCTAGAAAATGAACTTGGTTTCTTGATGCTATACCGCTCGCATCTGAAGATCTGCAAATAAATCTTGCGAGCGGTAAAGCCCGCGCGGCGCTTGAGCGAAACCATCGCAACTTCTTCAGTTGCGATAAGTATAGTTTGTCAGTACCCACAAAAAAACTCCCAGCGTGACACTGGGAGTTTCTAAAAATCACTTTTTTTTCGCGTCGCTTATGAGTATTGCGGCGATGGTGCCCAGCAGGATTGCTGCTGGCACCCAATATAGGGGGGGGAGAACTACCCCTACAGGAATAACTAGCAAAAATGCTAGTTTTACAGGGTTGGTTGTGAACTGAATAACTATTGCGAGAGCCAGCAATACCAACAGTTCTGGTGGTATAACAGGGAACATCATAATAGAATAATAGTTTTCTCTGAAGGATCTCCCCATGTTTACACATTTTTTTCGTTGATGCAACTTTTGCTGCAGCCGCCGCACCTACTTCCCAATACAAAAATCCCGAAACACAATATCGAGCATGGCTTCCACGTCATAGCGTCCCACAAGCTCGCCGAGTTTATGGAGTGCATGGCGTAAATCTTCCGCCATTAGTTCAGGCAAGGGGGCTTGCAGAGCACGGCGTAGGGCTTCCGTTGCGGCAAGGGCTGCATGGCGATGCCGTGTGCGGGTGAGCAAGGGGGCTGAAGCCTGCCCGCCATAGAGCTGTTCAAGGGTTTGTTGTAATGCTGTGTGGAGGGCGGGGAAGCCGTCTCCTGTTTGTACCGATAGCGGGATGAACCCTTCAGGGGGAGTTGCCTTCTCCAGCGCATCGGTTTTATTAAGGATTTTAAGCAGGGGTTTATCGGTGATGTCTGCCAGCAACGGCAATTGTTCTGCCATATCCACGGTTGCATCCGCAACAAACAGCACGATATCCGCACTACTCAACCATGCTTTTGCCCGTGCGATGCCTGTTTGCTCAATGGTATCAGTGGTTGTATCGCGCAACCCTGCGGTATCCGCCAGAATCACGGCATAACCGCCAATATCAAGACACACCTCAATAATATCGCGGGTAGTGCCTGCAAGCGGCGAGACTATCGCCGCCTCCCGTGTTGCCAACGCATTCAGCAGGCTGGATTTGCCCACGTTGGGTCGCCCGATAATCGCAATACGAATACCATCCCGCAAGCGTTCGCCGCGCTGCCCCTCAAGAAGATGGTGCTCCATGGCATCGAGCACGCTGTGCATGGCTGTATGCACGGTGATGAGCACGCTATCGGGAATATCCTCCTCGGGAAAATCAAGATGCGCTTCTAAATACGCGAGTGGCTTCAGCAGCGTTTCCTGCCAGCCTGTGTAAAGAGTATGCAACGCGCCTTGCAGTTGCTGCACCGCTTGGCTGCGTTGTTTTTCGGTCTCTGCATCGAGTAAATCAGCCAGTCCTTCCACTTGGGTTAAATCAAGTTTGTCGTTCTGAAACGCTCGTTTGGTGAATTCCCCCGCATGGGCGAGGCGGATGTTAGGCAGGTCACACAAGGCATTGAGCGTGGCGTTGAGCACCGCCTTGCTGCCGTGCAGATGAAACTCCACCACCACCTCCCCTGTGAAACTGTGGGGGGCAGGAAAATAGAGGGCTAGCCCTTGGTCGATAGTCTCGTTTGTAGCAGGATGGCAAAATGTGGCATAGTGGGCATAACGGGGTTTGGGGGCGGCAAGACCCGTAAAGGCGGTGAGTGCCGTTTTTGCCTGCGTCCCTGAGATACGAATTACGGCAACCCCTGCTTTGCCCGCAGCGGTGGCAAGCGCAACAATGGTCGCGGGCGGGGGATTATTGGTCATCATGAACCTGTAAATTGCTGACGAGATTCCCGTTGAGGAGATGTTCTTGCAATATTTTTTCGGCATCCTCAATGGTATTGCACTGATACCATGTTTCTTGGGGATAGATCACGATAACCACGCCTAAGCGACAGCGATCTAAGCATCCTGCGGCATTAATGCGCGTTTGCGGGATGTTCAGTTCCTTGGCGCGGGTTTTGAGATAGTCCCTAATTTTTTCACCGCCCTTGCTGGCGCAACAGCCTTGGCTGTGCCCCTCGGCGCGGCGATTAGTGCAAACAAAAACGTGGTGGTGGTAGAAGGGCATACGACTTAATGTTTTGCGGAAAGTGTTTGGGGGATGTCGCGGGCACTATGGAGGATGCGAAGAATATAAACAATGCTCTCTAACACCTCATAGAAAACAAGGTATTTGCCCACCACGAGGCAACGCGCCTGTGGGTGAAATTCAGCGCGTATACTCCCCATGAAGGGTGTGTGACATAAATTCTTAAGAGAGCTATTGAGTGTGCGGATTATATTTTTTGCCGCGCTGAGAGCTTGTCCCGAAACTAACGCACAAGTTTAAAATTGATCTTTTTGGCTGCAAAATCACTCCAAAATAGGGAAAATACTCCCGTATACCCCGCTATTTTGGAGTGATTTTTCGCGCAAAAATCTCAACTTTCTCCTCGTACGTTAGTTTCGGGACAAGCTCTGAGATTATGTTCACTGATATACGTGCGAATTTCTACAATGTCTTTTTTCGCTCTTTCCGAGACAATCAGTTTACGCATGTGTTTCGAGCCATTCTTCCATCTCTGCAAAGAAGTCTTCTCCGTTTACCACACGCCCTGCCGCAATATCGTCATAGCCTTCTTGCAGGGCTTGGCGAATATAGGCGACTTTCTCAGCATATTCTTGTTGCGTTTGTTGAATTTGGATTATGCGCTGCTTGATGGCTTCTTCAACAAACGTGTTGATGTCATCGCCATATTGTCCTGAAGCAAGGATGCCTTCAAGGGAAGATTGGAGCGCGGGAGAAAGGGAAATGGGGTGCATAACAAAACTTTCATTTA
>JBILKT010000197.1:0-3251 GCA_044376545.1 Alphaproteobacteria bacterium | reverse complement strand
CGTGCGCAACAAAAATGCCCCCGAAAATCTCGCCCTTATCCGTAAATGGGCTCTCAATATCCTTCAACAAAAACGTCCCAAAAATACCTCCATTCAAAGACTCATGCGGAAAGCTCTTATGAACCCAAATTTCCTATTGACTTTGTGTGTTTTCTAATGCGATTGCCCTGGGGGGGGGCTGGGGTGTTACGTTGGCCACGCATAACTAAAGCTGTGCTTTTGTTCGAACGCACAATCTACCATATATTGCCCCACTTTTTCACTGGCAAAAATATCATGGATGCGCTGCCAGCCTTGGTAGGCAACAGCCTTGCGGGCGTTGTCATTCGCTGTATAAAAACGGATTTTTTCTGCAAGTTCTTCAGGGGTGCTGTAGAATCCTGCTTGCTCTTCGTTGAAGAGTTCTGGAAAGCCTGTTGCGCGATCAATAAAGGTGAGTAGCCCATTGCCCATATATTGCGCCATGCGGTCGGAAGAATAGAGATACGCATCATTTTGGCGGCTATAGTTCACACCCATTTTAGCATTGTTAATAGCCTCGTAGTAGTTGATGCCAAAAACGTTGCGCGTGCCGTGCATACCCCGCACATCAAAGCTTGTATTAGGACAAGCGGCTTTTAACTTTTCTATAAAAGCAGGGCGATCATCGTTAGGGGCAACACCACCAATGGCATAAAAAACATCGAATTGTTGAGTGCTATTTTCAAAGCTTTTCCCTTGATCAATGACGTAATCGACAGGATTCGGGACATAGCTGATTTTGGCGCGATTACCGCTGAATTGCTCAAGTACACGCCCTGCAGTTGTAAGAAAAACCCAATCAACACTTTTGGTACGGTTTAGAATATCTTTCACGTTGCGGGTTTGAAACAACGCATCATCATTGCGATAGACAATGCGTATGTTGGGGACGGCTTTGCGGATAAGATCCAGTGTAATATTTTGGATCATCTCGCAGTGCCCCAACACCAACAGTTCAGGTTGGAATTGCACGCAGGCTTCATACAGCCGCTTGTTGGCACTGCCAATGCCCCATTTGCGGGAGTTAAAAATGGTGGCAGCACGCGCAACGCGCCTGTCATCAAACAGCATGATATTGTGCCCTTGGCGGGTCAATCCATGCACCAGTTTGTGCATGATGCCATAGTGCATGTTGTATTTAAAGTGGCAGGCAAACAGGATACGCATAAGGGGGTAATGTTTAAGGTTTAAGGGTTAAGGTTTAGGGGGGAAGGGCACAAAAAAAGAGCATGCCAACCGTGATCAGCATGCTCTTTTATACGATGATTTCAGATTGAGGGAAGCAGTTTACGCCGCCATCATGATTTCTTCTAATTTTTGTTGTGCGCTGGGCGTATCGATTTTCTCAATTGCCGCAAATTCCCGTGCCAATCTGTCAAGAGCGGATTGATAAATCTGCCGTTCGCTGTAAGACTGATCAGGTTGTTGCGCGTTTTTGTGTAAATCACGCACCACTTCAGCAATCGCCACAGGATCGCCCGAATTGATTTTTGCTTCATATTCTTGAGCGCGGCGACTCCACATCGTTTTACGCACCCGAGACTTCCCTGTGAGTTTTTTCAGAGCCTGTTCCATTTGCGCTTTATTGGAAACAGCGCGGAGGCCAGAAGCACTGGCTTTGGCAACAGGCAAGCGGAGAGTCATCCGCTCTTGTTCAAAATTAATAACAATCAGTTTGAGGGAATGCCCTGCTACTTCTTGTGTCTCAATGCCCTTCACACAGCCCACGCCGTGGGTAGGGTACACAACAAAATCGCCTTCTTTGAAGCTTAGTTTATCGCTCATGGTTGATCCTTTATGTGTTTTTTATCAATACCAGCACAGCAAGATATTGTCTCTTGATGGCATAATATTGTTTTCTTAGGTTTAAGAATCGCGCTTACCTATTGCACAAGTTTGTGTAACAATCATGTTGTTTTACAACATCCTTCTTGATTAATCGCGCGGACTATAGCACAAAAATTGTGTCTTCTCAATAAGCGTTTTGTAAGAAAACAGAAATGGGTTCTCGGTGTTCGGTTTTAGGAAGGTGTTCTTAAAACCTAAAACCTAAACTACGCTACTTTACCCAACAAAATCTTAATCATCTCGTCAAACATCGCCAATGCTTCGGCTTTGGGGCGTTGGAAGGCATTGCGCCCGATGATAGAGCCATTGCCGCCACCATCACGAATGGCGCGTACATCATCGTATACGTCGTTTAAGGATTTTGCTTCCCCGCCAGAGAACACCACAATGCGGCGGCCATTAAAGCAGGATTTAATCACGTCAGCAACGCGGTCTGCCTTGGTTGCAATCGCAATTTTGTTGGCCTCGTACGATTTTTTTGCGGCCGCTAGTTCAAGATGCGCGGTAGGAATTTTTACTTTGATAACGTGTGCGCCCAGCAACGTTGCCATATGTGCGGCGTAGGCGATAATGTCTGTCGCTGTTTCGCCCTCTTTGCTCATGCTGCCACGTGCATAGGACCACACTACAACCGCCAAACCGCACGCTTTTGCTTCAGCGGCAAGATCGCGGATTTCTTCCATCATGTCATAACACTGGTTCGATCCGGGGTAGATGGTGAAGCCCACAGCGGAACAACCGAGGCGCAAGGCATCGCTGATGCTTGCAGTAACGGCTTGGTCAGGTTCTGCATCGCCACGAGTTAAGCTGTTCGCGCTGTTCATTTTCAGAATGAGGGGGATTGAACCCGCAAAGGTGTCTGCCCCTGCTTCAATCATGCCCAAGGGAGCGGCGTAGGCAGAAAGCCCTGCATCAATAGCGAGTTGAAAATGATAGTGGGGGTCGTAGGCGGCAGGGTTAGGGGCAAAGCTGCGTGCAGGCCCGTGCTCAAACCCTTGGTCAACGGGGAGAATAATCAGTTTGCCACTGCCACCCAAACGCCCCTGCATCAAAATACGGGCAAGATTGGCTTTTGTGCCCGCGTTATCGCTTTCATAATTGCTAAGAATTTTGCGAACGCGTTGGGTGACTTTCATGGGAGGCTCCTACAATATTTAATACGGAGCGTGTTTAACCGAAAAGAATGGCTTTTGCAAGATTATCTCTTAGAGCTTGTCCCGAAACTAACGTGCAAGGAGAAAGTTGAGATTTTTGAGCGAAAAATCCCCCCAAAATAGCGGGATATACTGGGGTATTTTCCCTATTTTGGGGGTATTTTGCAGCCAAAAAGATCAATTTTAAACTTGCACGTTAGTTTCGGGACAAGCTCTGAGAAGCAGGAC